>JASHYD010000999.1 GCA_030043175.1 Xanthobacteraceae bacterium
AGGTGCCGCTCGAATACCTGATGAGGCCAGAGAATTACCGGCGCAAGAGTCGTGACTGGAACGGGGTCATCCGCCACTATTATGAAATCCCTTACCTGAACCATTACATTTGGGGTGTCACGGCGGGCATTCTGCACAACCTCTGTGAGCGGATTTACCTTGACGGCGGCGGCCGGTCCTGCGATGAGCCGAAACACCGCATCTAACGCACAGTTGGCAGCGGCAGTGGGGCCGGCAGTAGGGCCGGCAGTAGGGCCACAGACCCCGGATGGCTCGGTTGGGGCGGGGCCCCGGGCTCGGTCGGGATTAGCAGCCGCGCGCAGTTCACCCCCACCTTGCGTCGGGCGCCTGACACGGCAGCATGGGGCACCTGGGGCTTCGCGCCGGGCCCGCAGCGCAGTTGTCCTCGCGCGAAGAGCTTGTGAAGTTGATCGATGTCGCCAATATCATATTGAAAAACTTAGCTTATTTCTGCACCTCCGTGAGCCGCGATAAAATTGCTCCCTGGCTCGCACTCTGGCGCGAGCCAGGGTAGAAGATGGAGTGGGATTTGCCATTCCTCGACCAAAAAGCGCGACGCCCCGGCATTCATGCCGGGGGTTTGGAGCGCATCGCCCGGAAGGGCGATTTCCCACACGCCGCTTGAAGACGTGCGAACCTCCTCGTAGTTTCTTGAGCTATGCCGCGCCAGCACACCGCAAGCTTCATCCTTGAATTGGCAATGAAGACGGATCCCGCAGATGAACGGGCCTGCGCCATCATCCCGGATGCTGGCCGCAATATCGGTAATGCCATGCTTGTCGAAGGATTGCACCGTCTCGATTTAATGCGTGAATCGAGAACATACCGTTCTGCTCGGAACATGTCGCGAGGTGAACCGCGGTCCCCCGAGAGCGGGTCGCTCGAAAAAATACCATGCCAATCACCGCGAGGCTGGGGACGATGTAGAACTGGCCGATTTGCCAGTGTCGAGGGCCCCAGAGAGCGGCGAAGCACCGCGGGGGTCACTATGGCCAAGCGGTTGAGCATGCAAGCCCCTCGCTTCAGCGAGGGGAGGCTTCACATCGTTGAGGTCACGATGAAGCTCTTTGCGCGTCGCAGCGGGTCGCGCTGCGGACGACGATGATCCGCCCGGCGATTACCGAGCTTGCGCTGTTTATCGCGCCGTTTGCCGCCTATGCGCTGTTTTTGTGGGCCGCGCGCGCGGGGGTGGTCGACGTTTCTGCATGGCAACCCGTTCGCATCATGTGGCTCACGGTTGCCGCGCTGACGCTGGTGATCGCGGGCTTTGCAGTTCTAGCGCAATTCGGCGGCGCGCCACCCGGATCGACCTATGTCCCGGCGCATATGGAAAACGGGCGGTTTGTGCCCGGCATCCAAAGATGAATGCGACAGTGCGGTTGGCGGACGCGACCTGGCTCCGGGAATCAGCGCTCGCGCGCGCGCTCTCGACCCTCAACGGCGGCGGCGAGGAGGCGCGGGTTGTCGGAGGAGCAGCGCGCAACGCGCTGATGGGACTGCCGCTGAGCGACATCGACATCGCCACGACGGCACTGCCGGATGAGGTGATGCGCCGCGCAACGGCGGGCGGACTGAGGGCGGTGCCGACCGGCATCGATCACGGCACCGTCACGCTCGTGGTCGACGGCACGCCGTTTGAGGTCACGACATTGCGGCAGGACGTCGAGACGTTCGGTCGCAAGGCCAGGGTTGCGTTCGGACGCGACTGGAAGACCGATGCCGAGCGCCGCGACTTCACCATGAATGCGATGTCAATCTCGCCCGATGGCGTTGTGCACGACTATGTCGGCGGTCTCGCGGACCTTGAGGCGGGTCGCATCCGTTTCATCGGCGATCCCGCGCAGCGGATTGCCGAAGATTATCTTCGCATCCTGCGTTTCTTCCGCTTTCAGGCCTCCTATGCGCAGGGCCCCCCCGACGCGGAGGGGCTGCACGCGTGCATCGTGGCGCGGGAAGGCCTGCGCAGCTTGTCGCGCGAGCGTGTCCGCGCGGAACTGATCAAACTACTAATCGCGCGGTTCGCGCTGCCAACCCTAGAGGTGATGGTGGACGCGGGTTTTGCTGAGCAGCTGCTCGGCGGCGTGACCCTGCTCGCGAGCTTCGCCAACATGATCAAGGTCGAGGGAGCATCGGGGCTGGCGCCGGACGCGGTGCGCCGGCTCGGTGCGCTTGGCGTCTTCATTGAAGAGGATGCCGAGCGGTTGCGGGAGAAGCTGCGCCTTTTTAACTCCGAATACGAGCGTCTCGCGTCCATTGCGGACCGCTGGTGGCGCGTATCGCCGGTGCCTGCCGAGGCAGGCGCGCGGGTGCTTCTCTACCGGCTCGGGCCGGTCCGTTACGTCGATCGCGTGTTGATCGCCTGGACGCGGGCGCCCCAAGATATCGCCGATTCGGCGTGGCTGGCTCTCGTCACATTGCCGGCGCGCTGGAGTGTGCCGCGCTTTCCGCTCAAATCCGCCGACCTCATCGCGCGCGGGGTCGCCAAGGGGCGGGCGCTTGGAAAAGCGATGCGCGATGCCGAAGAAGCCTGGGTCGCGGCGGGGTTTCCGCAAGATGAGGCCGCGCTCGACCGCATCGCGAACGACGCAGCGCGGCGCTGGACGGGGTGATAGATTAGACCTTCCCAAGGTGGGCATGTCCCGATTCGACGAGACTTCGATCCCGCAGCTTTTGCGCATCGCGGCGGCGCTATAGTGCCTCGATCGGTCACTGGCGTGACCGGCCGCGGCATCGGTGTACTGACGCCGAGCGTGCTTTCCGATCGTCGGACCTCAACCGGCTGCGCGGATTATTGCGATTGCGGCGACGTTTTACCGAACAGCGCGCTTGGCTCCGGGGTCTGTTATCCGGCCCGAGCGCGAGGTAGGTCGCGGCGGCCTGCGCCGCCTCCGGTGCCGGGAAATTCGTCGAGGCAGGGCCAAGCGATCGCCCACGTGGCGTGGCACTCCGCCAATTCGGTCATGCAGCGCGCCCCGTACATGGCGCCATCCCCGACCGCAGCAAAATTGCCGTGCAGCCTGAAAAGCTATGGCCACTTCACCACCGGCGGCATCGACGACAAGATCGATTCCACATTACCGCCGGTCTTCAGGCCGAACACCGTGCCGCGGTCATAGAGGAGGTTGAACTCCACATAGCGGCCGCGGCGCACCAGCTGCTCCTCTCGTTCCGCCTCGCTCCACGGCATCGCGTAATTGCGCTTGACAAGCTCGGGATAGATTTTCAACAAGGCGCGGCCGACGTCCTGGGTGAACGCGAATGCGGCGTCCCACTCCGCTTCCAGATAGTCATAGAAGATGCCGCCAATGCCGCGCATCTCGTTGCGGTGCTTCAGGAAGAAATACTCGTCGCACCACGTCTTGTATCTGCCGTAGGGCGCGACGGCCGGGTGGTCGTCGCAGGCCGCCTTCATGGCGCTATGGAATGCGATCGTGTCGGGGTCATGCTGGGTGCGGCGACGGTCGAGCACCGGCGTGAGATCAGCGCCGCCGCCGAACCACGACTTGGTGGTGACGACAAAACGCGTGTTCATGTGCACGGCCGGCACATGCGGGTTCTGCATGTGGGCGATCAGCGAAATGCCCGAG
>JASHYD010001000.1 GCA_030043175.1 Xanthobacteraceae bacterium
CTTGCTCAAGGCAGTTCGGAAGCATGTGACGTGCAAATGGGCGCTGCTCTACATCGAAAGGTGGCTGACAGCTCCCATGGAGCAGAATGGAACCAGGATCGAGCGAACACGTGGAACTCCGCAAGGGGGCGTGATTACGCCCCTTACGCAAAAGGTAACTTCAGCTTTGAACGTGTGATTTGTGACTGGCGCACAAGGATAGCTGTGCTCGATCTGCGTCTTAAAAAGTAATAGGCATGTGGCTAAGATAACGAGTTGTTAACCATGATTATGTCACAGACGAATACGTTTATGTCTCATGGCGCGATCGACGAAGACGCAGAAAGCTCTGAACGTGAACGCGGCGCATGGACTGTTGTCGCGCGGAGTGAACTTGACGGAAGCGGCAGCCACATTGTCGCGAGAGCGCGGCCTCTCATTGCGACAAGCGTATCGTTATCTGGAGAGCGCACGGACGATTGCGCGTGCGCCGCCGATTGGCGAACCGTTGGTACCGGCGACATTCAAGATTCCCCGCGACGTGCTTGCACAATTGCGTGCCTATTCAGCCAGCAGCGGTTTGTCACTAAGCGCAATTGTCACCCGCGCTCTGAAGAGGTGCTTGACATCGACGCATCAACGCCGCCGACATGGCTGAGCGATCTGCAGAGCCTCCTGCAATTTGTCTGGAATTTGTTTTCGATCGCCTGCTCCCCATCAAGTTGCAGCAAGTGTATGGATTACTGGTTGCGGATTGTGCTCGCCCAATGAGACAGGCGCCGTTGATGGAGAATGGAGAAAGCGCCCATGAAGCCGGCAGCGATTTACGCAAGGGTGTCCTCGGACCGACAGAAGGAGGAGCACACAATTGCGAGCCAAACGGAGGCGCTGCGTGCCTTCGCCTCGCAGCAAGGTTTCAGCGTTCCAGATGAATGGGTGTTCGAGGATGAAGGGTACAGCGGCGCCACTCTGATTCGCCCTGGCCTCGAAAAAGTTCGTGACTTGGCTGCAGAGGGACAGATCGATGCGGTGCTGGTCCACTCACCGGACAGATTGAGCCGGAAGTATGCATACCAAGTGTTACTGATGGAGGAATTTGCGCGGAACAATATTGAGACGCTATTTATCAAAGCGCCGCAAACAACAACACCGGAGGATCAGTTGCTGTTGCAGTTCCAAGGTATGATCGCCGAATACGAACGAGCGCAAATCTTGGAACGATCCCGCCGCGGCAAGAGGCATCGCGCGTTGCAGGGTGTTATCAACGTTCTCTCTGGGGCACCGTACGGCTACAGGTACATCCGAAAGAGCGAACATACGTCGGCCTCTTACACAGTTATCGACACTGAGGCAGCTATTGTCCGCATGGTCTACGAGCATTATACCGTGCGGGGCTTAAGCATCGGCGCCATCACCCGTCTGCTGAACGAGCAAGGCGTGCCGACTCGCAAGGGAATTTCGCGTTGGGAGCGCTCGACGGTTTGGGCGATGCTCCGCAATCCGGCTTATAAAGGGACAGCCTGCTTCAACAAGACGAAGTCATCGAAGCGCCAGCGCATCACACGCCCGGTCCGTTCGCGCGGCGGAATCGCGTCACGTGATAGCGCCAGCCACGAGCGGCCCCGCGCCGAGTGGATCGAGATCCCAGTGCCCCCAATCATAACTGAAGAAACTTTTGCGCTTGCTGAAGAGCGTCTTCAAGACAACAAAGATCACGCGCCACGTCGCACCGTCACACCGAGCGTTGTCCAGGGCTTGGTATCGTGCCGGAAATGCGGCTACGGATGCTATCGCACGTCAACGCGAACGAGTGCGCGTATGATCTATTACTATCGTTGCTTGGGCTCCGATTCATGGCGTCATCTCAATGGACCGGTGTGTGACAGTAAACCTGTGCGACAAGATCTTCTTGACGAATTAGTATGGCGCGAGGTCGTCAAACTATTGGAAAGTCCTCAGCTCATTCAAGAGGAACTGGAACGAAGGTTGACCGCAGCGCGCAATGCGAGTCCTACGAAGCACCGAGAAGACACCTTGCAACGCGAGCTCGCGCGAGTTCAAAAGAGCGCCGATCGTCTGATGACCGCCTATCAAGAGGACTTGTTGTCATTGGATGATCTGCGACGTCGAATGCCTGAGCTTCGCAAGCGAGAGCAAGCGATTGGTGTCGAGCTAAGTGCCATTCAGAGTCAGCTTGCCGATCGCGCCGGATACCTGCGACTGGCGGAGTCGATCACAAGCTTTCTTGCACGGCTACGCGCAACCGCGAAGACGTTAGATGTTTCGGAGCGCCAACGTATCGTCCGTCTCCTCGTCAAAGAAATCCTGGTTTCCAATGACACAATCATCATTCGACACTCGATCCCTGCACCAACTGGTTCACCCTCCGCTGGCGAACCGACTTCGCCCCCGAGAGGCCGCCGCTCGTCGGTCGGGGACCCAAGTTACCTTTTGCGTTCGGGGCGTAATGACACCGCCTTGCGGGGTTCCTTCAGTCGCGAAGTGCAGGTTTCCTGCTTCCAGGACTCCTGCATTCAGCCATTTATCGATCATTCGCCGGACAACACCGTCCGTGACTCGCTGGTCAAGGATTTCGCGAAGGTGTGAGTGTGAGATGCTATCGAAATACTTGCGTATGTCGACGTCAAACACCCAGTGCTGTCT
>JASHYD010001001.1 GCA_030043175.1 Xanthobacteraceae bacterium
GACCCTCACCGGATCGACCTGCGGTTCGGGGACCTGCGGCTTCGGGCCGGGACCAGGTTTGAGCGGCGCAGGTGTCGTACCTTCGTCCGTACGGAATACGATTTTCTGCAGGGCCTCGGTGCTCTCGATCCGCGGCTCAAAGTCGATGAACTGGCGTCCGTCCGTGGCCTGCCGGACATGGGGGCCGAGAAACTTGAGCAGTTGCTCGCGAGTGACCTTGCCGTCGCCCGATGCGGCGCCCTCGATACTCCGGGCCATGAAATAGCTCAAGGCGCCGCGAACGGCCTTCGGGTCGGCGCTGTCGATGCCGCTCATTTCCGGTACAGTTGATGTCTCCGTCGCGCCGGCAAAGAAGGTTACGTGTGGCAATTCCTTCACGTCGACCCGGGCTTCCCGCTCCGACATCGGAATGCCGACGAAGCTGTCGTGGCTCTCGTCATCGATGTCGCCGGAAAGCGAGCGAACCTTTATCTGTCCCGCGGATTCGTCGACCTGGCGCATGTGGCCGCCATAACAGGAGTCCATCACCACCAGCACGTCGACGCCCTTGGCATCGAGGCGGGCGTACCAGGCCCGCATCTCGCGATCGACGATGATCTCGTGGCCGTTTTCAATCGACCCGCCACCAAAACGTGACAGCGCGATCTGCGAATCAAACGAAGACGCGTCCAATCCCTTCCAGCGGGGATAGGCGCGCACCCGCATGCCGTGGCCAGAATAGGTGATGATGGCGAGATCGCCGGATTTCGATTCGTCGACGAGGAGGTTCATCTCGGCGACGACGCGCGAACGAACGGCGTCGCCATTCGTCAGCGTCTGCACATTCGCGCCTGCGGCCGTGAGCGCGCGGGAGATGTCGCGCGCATCGGCGACCGCGCCGGCGAGCTGTCCCTTGTCATTGAGGTTGGGGTATCTGTCGATGCCGATCACCAGGGCCCGCACCGTGCCGCCACCCGGCGCGTGCAGCACACCCGCAGCGAAAGCCGATGAACTCCATATGAGCAGCAGGATGGCGCTGATTGTTGTCAAGGTACCTTGGATCATAGTGAATGCTCTTATTCCGGCACTGCGCCACGTACCCACTCGACGCGGCGGTCGAGCTGCCAGATTTCTTCCGGGCTCAGCCTGTCTGCGTTGGGCAGCACACCAACGTTGAACGGCTGCGAAGCGCCTTTCCAGTCGATTCTGATCTCGGCCCTGATGCCCTGCCGCAACAGCTCCGCGCGCACGGCCTCGACGCGCCGCCGCGACAGGTCCATGTTATGTTCTGCGGTGCCCCGCGGGTCGGCGTGGCCGATAAGTTTCATCGTTCCCACCGTCTTCACCGCCTCCGCGAGCTCTTGCATGGCCTTCTCACCCGTGGGCGTGAAACGGGTTTCATCGGTGTAGAAGTTGACCGGGACTGGCACGGAGACGACAGCCGCCCCCCGGGGGCCTCGCAACCCCGCCCGGGGGCCTCGCAGCAGCGCGGGCGAGTAGATGCCGCCCGGCCTGCCATCAGGTTCGCGCATCACGGGCGTAAAGGCGACGCGCTTGCGGCCCTCCTGATCATCGTTGGCAAGCGACTGGGCCGCCGCCAGCCTGGTCAGCAGCGCACTCCGCTCGTCCAGCGACGCTCGGATGCCAGGCGCGTTCAGAATCGATACGCTCTTCTGATACCATTCATAGGCACTGAGCATGTCACCGCGTCCCATGAAGTAGTCGGCGAGCTTTTCCGCCCCGCGCCAGTTGCCGCCGCCGGTTGTGAGCATGCGCTCCGCAACATCTATGGCCTTAGCGCGATCGGCTGCCGCAAGGCCAGGCGCGCCAGCATACGCAACGAGGAAATCCGCGAGCTTGCCACGAAACTCGTCGACGCGCCCCCCGCACACGGCGTCGTCGCTGATCGCCTCAAGGCCGCGGATCGCAGCGTCAACCAAACGTGCTGCCACCGCACCGCCGAAAGCCGCGACCAGATCGGCACACGTCGCATGCGCGGCGACCGGCGTCCCGGCCGCGGCGAAAATCGCGCCAACAAGCACGCTCACTCGGATTCCCCACAGTTTCATTTTGCGCTCTCCACCGACCGGCCCCTCACGGCCGCCCCTTCAACGTGAATTTACCTTGACGCCTTGTTAGGATGCACGGGGTCGGCCTCCGAACCGATTGAAGGGCGTATCGGCGGCCATTGCTGCGTGGGCAGTGGTATGGGGAGCGTCTTCTATCCCTACTTCGCACGCTCTTTCTCCTTCTTGGCCTGCTTGAGTACCTCTAACAGCTCAATCGAGCCCTTTGCCGAACGTCCGCTTGGCTGATGCTTGGACTTGTTCCCGATCGCCTCCTTCTCCTCGCGTGCGCGGCGCAGCAGATTGATCCATTCGATCGACGTGGAAGCGGTCCGCGTCGATGATACGATGTCGGGGTTTTTCGCCCTGTTGATGCCGTCAAGTGCGCGCGCGATGAATTTGTCGCTGTTGTTGGCACTGCGTTCGCCGAGCGCGTCGAGAATTTGCCGCACCAGCCACGGATCGGTCTCGATCAGCGCACGCAGGAGTTCGTTGCGGCCGACAGTGCGCGTATCGGCGGTGCTGAACTGTGGTAATGAGGGGCTGTCCTGGGATTCTGCCATCGCCGGTGCGCAGGCCGAAAGCGCAAGGACGGCAGCGATCAGGGGGTCAAAGCGCATGTGTTCCTCCTAAAGCCTGCTGATTGCTTCGCGCATTTTCGCGCAGGCACTGTCCGAATATGTCTTCCATCACGTCGGTGGACACCACCACGATGGTGCCGTACACGCTCTCGCGGCGGTTCAGAAAGCCCGCCGCCGTGCATGCGACGACGAGCTTGCGGGTCGTCTCGGACGACATCTGCGCTGCCAGGAACCGGGCCAGATTGGACTGGTCGAGCGCGCCCGGGACCTCACGCCAGCAGCTTTCGAGCCGAGGTAGCGTATCGGCGGTGAACATTCCCTTGAGAATCCGGTCCTTGGTAAGCCTCGAGACGCAGGCCTTCCAGGATCGCCTCATCCTGGGTGGTACTGGCCTCGCAGATGCGCTCTTCGAAATTCATGCGTGCGCGGCGCATATGCTCGAGGGCAGCAATCTCTTTTTCGGCGTCGAAGCGGTCCATCATACACGGCGCGCGGTTTTAGACGAAACGCAACCATACGCTAAACCGAAGGGCTGCGACTTGTCAGGGGCTTGGCCTCCCAGCCGATTGGAGGGCGTCTGGGCCACTGCCCTATGAGGGTATCGACGCGCGTCGACGTCATGTTTTGACCCAGATTGATCTGCTCTCCTTACCCGTGTCGATCCAAGCCTATTGCGGTTATGCAGTCATCGCGTGCAACAACTGCCACACTTCTTCGCGACGAAATAGAAATCCTTCCGCTCCGGCGGCGAGCCATGGGTGTAGGGCTGCTGCCGCTTGTTGGTCACCTCCAAAACGCCGTCCCGGAGATAGTCGAAGGGCGCGCTCGCGGTTCTGCGGAGCGACGGCAAGGCTCGGATCGAACGTCAGCGCTCGATCGTAATCGGCGATGGCGAAGGCGTAATCGTCCGCTCAGGTCGGGCCATGTGAATGTCAAGATTCGGTCGCCTTGGTTGCTGCGGCTTAACTCCCAGATCGGTCCACACGACCAACACTTTGCGGCGACGCACTCGCATCCGCCGTCAGGCCAGGGATTGCGACCTCTTTTTCCAAAAACCGTGGAGTTGTGATAGCCTCGGTGTACCCGCGGGGAAAAACGCCCATGAAATTTCTGACCTTTATGATCCGCCATGTGGTCATAGTTGCTTGCACTCTAATGTTCAGTTGTCTTGGAACGATGCCAAGCCATGCCGACAAGCGAGTTGCACTGATCATCGGAAACGGCGCCTATACCCAAGCGCCGCATCTGGCAAATCCGGGTCATGACGCTCAAGACGTAGCAGCCGCGCTTAAGCGTATCGGTTTCGAAACCATCGTAGGGCTCGATCTTGATCAGGCCAGCATGCAGGATGCTGCGATACGCTTTGCTCGCGCCGCCCGCACTGCAGATGTCGCACTGTTTTATTATAGTGGACACGCCATACAGTATGAGGGCCTCAATTACCTAATGCCGATTGATGCCTTGCTCCACGACGAGGCGGATCTACGGCGTATGGCGAGGGCGGACGAGATGCTCGCCGATCTGCAACAGGCTAAGAATTTGCGCATCCTCGTGCTCGACTCTTGTCGCAATAATCCGTTGGCCGAGCTGCTTAAACGTTCGATCGGATCGACCCGCGGCATCAGCATCGCTCGCGGTCTTGCCCCGATGGAGAGTCCGGATGGCACGATCATCTCCTATGCCACGCAAGCCGGGCGCACGGCAGAGGACGGACAAGGCCGCAACAGCCCTTACACGACCGCATTTCTCAAGCATATCGCTGACAAGGAGGATATCGCCACCGTCTTCCATCGAATCAGTTCTAGTGTTGTCGATACCAGCAAAGGCACTCAACGTCCCGAACTGTCATTGTCTTTTTTTGGTGAGTTCTATTTGAACGGTAAACTCGAGCTCACTATGCGGCCGCCGCCAGTCGCGCCAGCCGATCCTTGCGCCGCTGCAGAGTCACATTGGAAAAGCGCGGAGGCGATTGGACGTGTTGGGGTGTACAAGGATCACCTCGCGAAATTCCCGAATTGCCCGTTCGCTGAGCTTGCAAAAGCTCGCATC
>JASHYD010001002.1 GCA_030043175.1 Xanthobacteraceae bacterium
GCAACGGCCCCACCGGCGATCGGGACGCGCACCATGATCGGATGCGAATGATCGTAGGTCACCGGCCCGATGCCAGAGGCCGGCAGAAGGTACTCCCCTCCTTCGCTCGCCACCCAGGGCCGATCGATCGAGGAAAAGTTCGGCACATTGGACCGCTCGCCGGCCCCAAATACGTGGGTCGTGAGAGCACTGGCGAAGACCAAGCCGGGCAGCGATCACTTCAAATGGCTGACATAGGCGGCAACCGCGGCGATCTGTGATGGCGCCAGGTTGTGTGCAGTCGGCGCCATGATGGCCGACGTATCGGATTTCCCGAAGCCCTGACCGCGCTCTTTTCCCCAGTTCGTCAGCTCCTTGACGACGTAGGGATAAAGCTGGCCCGCCAATCGCGGAATTTCGTCCTGCCCGTAACCCTCCAAACCGTGGCACGCAAAACATGCCGCCACGTTGGCCGCGGGTATCCCTTCCTCGTAGATCGTCTTGCCTCCCGCCACGAGTCGTTGGGGCCCATCCCCCGCAGGCCCAGGATGCAGGCCGTGAAAATGGTTGGCCAGCGTGGCCAGCATCGACGGGCTTAGCGAATGCGCCACGTTGAACATGACCTGATTCGTGCGCCGGCGTTCGATGAACGCTCGCAGCTGGCTCTCGATGTACCTGGGCTGCTGCCCGGCAAGGCGTGGCATCGTGAAGTAACCATGATAGCCCTCGCCCGACAGTCCGTGGCAGGTTTCGCAATATTCGAGCTTGGCCTCAACGCCCTGGCGCGAATTCGTGTCGGCCCCATCCGAGGGGCCTGACGCGAGAAATGCGGCCGCGAAAACGGCGGTTGGCAACGCCCATTGCGAACCGATCACTTTCATGGGGCAGCCTCTGCGCCTTTCGCCTAGTGTCGTGGCTGGTCGCGTCGAAACCGACGGCCATTACCACCCCGACCACATGTGGAAGTTTAGGCCAGCCTTGACGACCTGGATGCTCTGCTTCGCATCGACCTGTCCGGCAAAGCCGTTGATGTTGTCGGACAAAGAAGTGGTCCCGCTGCCGAACGAATAATAATCGTACTCGACATTGAAGGACCAGTTGCGCGAAAAGGCCCATTCCACTCCGGCGCCGGCAGTCCAGCCGGTGCGTGTATCAAAGCCTTCGAAGTCGAAGCCCGTTCCCTGGAGCGAACCCAGCACCGTGTATTTGCTGCTTGCCCACGCAACACCGGCCTTGCCGTAAAGCAGCGTGCGGTCGATCGCATAGCCGAGGCGCCCAGCGACGCTGGGAAGGAAGTCGGTCCTAGAGCTGACCAGCGCCTGGTCGCCGGCAAAGCCCGCCGGAAGCGCGACCGTCGTGCTGCCTTTCATCGTCGATCCGGAGGCGGCGCCTTCGATGCCGGTCACCCAATTGGGGGCGAACTGGTAGTCGCACCCCAGCTGTCCGCCGATCACCGCCCCGCTCGGGCTCACATGCGCGGTCGTCGTTCCGACGGTGGTGCCGGCGCCAAGGATGCTGTCCTGGGCGAGCTGGACTGGGTCGGTGATGTCCTTGCTGGCGAAGCCGCCGCCTGCGTGCAGGCCGAAATAGCAGCTGCTCCAGGAGAAGGCGGGTACCGGCCCGCTCAGCGGCGCCTTTACGCCTAGGTCGGCGGCAAGCGCGGAGCCCATCGGGCTCGGCATCGAAATCATCACAGCGGTAAGGAGTGACGTTCTCATCGTCTGATCCTTTGTTCGCATGCCGGCTACATCGCAAACCAGGCATGAAGAAACAGGGCGTTATTCTGGTGGGCGCCGACCGTCGTGCCGTCGAACTTGTTGTAGTAGGTGTACTGGAGACCGATGCGGGCGTTGAGCCACGGCCAGCCCGGCGCTTGGCTGGCGCCGAACGGGATGTAGGCGAGTTCGCCGATGAAGCCGTTGCTGTTGGGGCTGAAGCCGCTGGCGAGGCCCGCATACAAGATCGGATCGGATGAACCCGAGACGTCGAAATACTGGCCCGTCAGCACGAACCGGTTATCGGCGCCATAGGCGAGGGAAGCCTGCAGGTGGAGCGAATTGAGGAAATTCGACGGATTGGCGGACCCGCCGTTGGCAAACGTAGCGTCGAGCTTCTGATTTTCGTGAATATAGCTTCCGCGCAGGGTGAGCCACCAGTTGCTGCCCTGATACTGATATTGCGTATCAAAGCCTACGTCCGTGTATTTGTCTGACTGCGCAAACGTCCCCATCGTTCCCGTAGCGAAAGTCGGGTCGATCCAGGGATTGATCGCCGAATACATGCCAAAGGTGCCGACCATCAGCGAATGAGGTCCCCATTGCGGCTCGATGGCGGCTCGCCAATAGGGCGAAACGCCGTCGATCAGTCCTGGCGCGTCGAACGGGTCCGTTCCAACTGCATTCTGAGCCCGGAAACCGAGCGTCCGATATCCGGTTACTTCCAGGTAAAACAGATCATTGATAAACGTATAGGCCCCAACGCCGCCGACATGGGCCGCAAGAGCGCCCTCAATCAGAGTGGCCGTTGACGGCGTAGATGCAATCGTCGACGCCGCGTATGGAAAGGCCCAGGCTGGCGTTGTGTTCCATACGTCCTGGACGGTCGGATTCTTGTTGGCCGTGATGCCGTAGATAAAGTCAAAGGGACCAGCGTGCGCGGTGCTGGCATAGCGGATGTCGGTATTGTCCCATGTCCAGGTATGTCCGAACGGATCGGAAAATCCCCCCGGACCGACGGCATTATATGTAACCTGCGCGAAGGCCCCGATATGATCGGTGATGGCGCCGCCCCAGAACCCGCTGACCGGCGATAGCACCGTGTTGTCGTTCTGCGCGTACGGCGACGTTGGCGGCGGCAGCGGTGCCTGCGTGTGGGTGAAGCCAACGATGGCCATCATCGAAATCGGCGGTGCGTAATCCTTGTCGTCGTTTCCGTCCGTCCCGCCATCGAGCGCCTTCGCGTAGGCGCGCATCTTGTCATCTTGCGACTGCGAATCAGTTGCACCTCGAAAGATTGGGAACGGCGTCGTGCGAAACCGACCGCCGCCCGTGGTATATCCGAGAAGCTTGAAACGGCGGCCGTACGGCGTTAGGGCCGGAAAATCGGTGTGGCAGGTGCCGCAGGGCTGCCCGGTCTGGCGCGCAAAACTCGGCAGGGCTTGCGCTGGCGGCGCCAAGCTCGTGGTCAACAAGCTCGCCAGGAGGACAACGGCTCCAATCGCGGCGACGAGTCGATAATGCCCGCGGCGAAAGCAGAAACCCGCACGACTTGCTAGAGTACGCCGTCTTCTTGCGTGATGGCCGTGCGAGCACACAGGTCCCCCCTCCCAAGACGCTGATGGCGCTCATCTATGATAATCCAAAGTCGCGAGTCCGACTCGGTTAAAGCTCGTCGCTATTTAGATTTCGACGAGGTGTGGTATTTCGACAACATTTTTGATCAGGATCAAAAACGCGGGTCCGTCCGACGTGATGAGTAGGGCGCTTCGTGTGAGTGTCGGGTATTGACGCAAGAAGGAGTGCGAGACACCATCTGGTCGGCCGTGATCGGAAGGGCACCGGCTGCGTTCCAAGCTTATCCTGATCTGAATCAAAGCGCGGGTCGGTCTCGCGTCGTACAAGAGCCTTATGGAGGCCGGATCATGAAAATCATCGGCTTAAAGTTGGCGTTGCCTGCAGTTCTTGCAATCGCTTTCGTCAGCCCAAGTAAGGCGGTCGAGCGCGCCGTCGTACCAAGTAATGATTTTGACGCCAAGGTCCAATATTGCAAAACCTGCCACGGTCTATCGGGACAGGGTTTCCGCGGAGCATATCCGATGCCGCGACTGGCGGGACAGCAACCCGAATACCTTGAGAATCAACTGAGAGCCTTCATTGAGCGCAGGCGAACGAACCCGGTCATGTTCAACGTCGCACATGTGCTGAGCCCGTCGATGGTAACGGACTTGGCCGCGTATTTTAAGAACCTCGATCCAAAGCCGTTGGGCGGCTCTCCAAAAGAACTCGCGGCCACCGGCAAGAGAATCTACCAGGAAGGCATTGGCGGCACCGATATTCCTGCATGCGCGTCCTGTCACGGCGAAGACGCTAAAG
>JASHYD010000100.1 GCA_030043175.1 Xanthobacteraceae bacterium
GCTCGAGAAGGCCTCAAGGTCGCGACCGCGAACTGGCGCGGAAGACTTTCGGCGCCGGCACCGCATGAAGGCTTGCACTTGTGCAAGCTGTGGCGTCTCGTTTGTATCGCCTCGACGTGACACGATATATTGCTCGCAAGTATGCCGGCAACGAGCGAACCGCGTGGGGCGCCAGAAGCGCGCTTAGCGCGACCGCGTAGGGGCCAATGACCCGCCGCAAGGGCGAAATCACCCGGGCCGACCTGCGGCGTAGATGGCCGCACCACGTAGCGCTGTCCGCGGATAAGGTGCCCGGCCTGAAGGTCGGCGCAGTTGTGCGTGGTATTGCGGCTAGCTTGTCGGCCGCACCGCTGACGTACTCCCTCCGTCGCGATGACAACGACTTCGTAGTGTTCTGCTTTTCCAAGCCGGAGGACGCGGAGGCTTTTGCCGGGCGCTTCGGTGGAGAGTGTTCGCCGACGGGCAGCCGACACTGACCCTGAAAACAAACGGACGAAGCGCGTCGTTCAGGACGAACGCACGATGCAGAACGTTAGCTCCTGTAGGAGGATCAGACCAACAGACGGGCAACGATTCAGCCTTCGACTGGTCTGAAAGTGGTCATTGGCTGGGCGCTCATCGCCGCGCCAGCATCAGGACCAACCCGCCGATCTGCGGCAGGACGGTGCTCAACAGGAGCATGAGCTTCGAAGTCGTCTTGCCTTCGGCTCAATGCGGCGGAAGCTCGCTCACGAGACGTTTGCAGGCGCGACGGAGCCGGTAGGAGCTTCGCCCGCGCGTTTTTCCCCGCCGGGGGGTCGCCGGCGTTCTACGGCCTTCCTGCGCAGCCGCCTTGCGCCTTGGCCCTTATGACCGTGTGCGCGCGCGTCGCTGCCAAGAGCGGCCTCACAGGGTGAGGGTCGCCCAAGAAGGCGACCGTCAACAACGAGGATGCCGGCGCCGACCTGCACCGCGATGTCATGTGCATGTGCCGCACCTGCAAGTGCCGGAGCGGGATGCTCGACATCGACTATCCCGGCCAGGGACCCGGACAGCGGGGCGTTTCCACCCAAAATTAGGCCTGCATCCTCAAACGCCGGCGAGCTCCTTCCACAACAACCGCGTCTCGCGGCCGTAGTCGTTTTCGACCCGGCATTCGCGGTCGAGAACAAGCGTAGCGCGATCGGCGGCGGTGTAGGCGGGCCAATGCGGGATTGCCGGATTGTCGGGTTTCCCGCTGCGTGCGAACGCCGTCCAGGTCGCCGCGATCCGACCTGAGAGATCGCGGGCAGTTTCGCTGTGGCCAGTGTAGCCGCCAACGTCTGTGGTCTCGAACACGAACGGTACATCGAGCGCATGGAAGGCTTTGAGCTTGCCGCCCAACACCGGCGTCTCCCAGTCGAACGCATAGAGCCATACGGGCGCGCGGGCCTGTGCGGCCTTGCGTTCGGCAAGGGTGATCGAGCGCAGCCGGAAATTCCCATCGGTGAGGATCGAGATCAGGCGCTCGGCCGGAGTGGCGGCGGGGACGAGCCGGTGATAGGTCTCGACAACGCGATCGGTGGACGACCCTGCCACCGGGACGACGCGGGCGCGCAACTCATCTTCAGAGAGCGTCCGCTGCCAGACTTTGTCGTCTGGCGCGAGAAAGATCGCCATCTCATCCTTGACACCGCCGACTAGCACCGGAATGTCCGCCGAGACGGCAGTGGCGGCGGGATCGTACGGGTGGCCGGGCAGCACCGTGCCGTCGACCACCGGCCCGAAATCGTAACGGTCGAACCGCGACGGCGACGGGCCGACTTTTTTCATGGCCGGACCTATCGCGGCAAGCAGCCGCCTGAACGGCAGTATTTGCAGCTCATCGAGCTGCGCGCGGTTGAGGCCGACTTCGCTCAAGGCTGCTTCGGCGAGCTTTGTGGCGCGCTCCCGCTCGCTGAGCCTGATCCCAGCACCGCTCATCACGATGGCGCGGTGGAACAGGCCGCGTGCCGCAGGCATCGCCAACAGCGTGCTGACTTTGCCGCCGCCCCCCGATTGGCCGAAGATCGTCACATTGCCAGGGTCGCCGCCGAACCTCTCGATATTGTCGCGCACCCATTGCAGCGAAGCCAGCATATCAAGGGTGCCGGCATTGCCCGATTGGGCAAAGTCGGCGCCGCCAAGCTCGGCGAGATCCATGAAGCCGAGAATGTTGAGCCGGTGATTGACAGTCACCACCACGACGTCGTGATGGGCGGCGAGATTGGTCCCGTCGAGCCGGGGGGTGTTTGCCGAGCCGTAGCCGAACCCGCCGCCATGATACCACACCATGACTGGGCGCTTTGCCCCGTCATTGAGGCCGCGCGTCCACACATTCAGAGTGAGGCAATCCTCGCTTTGCGGCACGGTGTCGCCTGGACCACCAAGAGCCGTAATCTCGGGCCGTTGTCTTTCGAACCCGGAGCTGACGATTGTGTTAATCGGCGACTGCGGCGCATGACCGGCCCATGATTCGGCGCTCCGCACGCCCGCCCAGGGCTCAGGTTTCTTCGGCGGCATGAATCGGTTGCGCCCATCGGTCGGTGCCCCATAAGGCACGCCCTTGAAGGCGTTCACCCCTTCGACGGCAACGCCCCGGATTTTGCCGGCGCTGGTCTCGACGACGGGCGTGCCCGCCGCCAGCGCTCTACCGATGGCCCGCGGAACCAGCAGGGCGGTGCCAGTCGTCTGCGCAGAGCGAACGAGGAAAGTTCGGCGATCGATATTTCCGGTAAAACTACTGAGACCGAAATCGTGTGCCATTATTCTTTCCTCCCGTTTGATCACTTGTAGCATACGCCTTTGTCGTGCCGGGCGTCGATACAACCGGAGATCGCCGGCCCTTGGAGATCGGCGACGTGCTCAAAGTGATAGCCCAAAGTCAATGAAGATGGGGCCGGCCTGAAAGGGTGCACGAGCCTCTCGCGCCGATGTTGCTTGCCAGGGCCGGAACGTCAGTTCCTGCAGGAGGACCAGACCGATAGACGCGCATCAAGAAAGCATCCGACTTGGTCTCAAAATGACCCGAAGCCGCCATTGCGGCCCTACCGAGGATTTCTATTTGAAGCGTTGCCGA
>JASHYD010001003.1 GCA_030043175.1 Xanthobacteraceae bacterium
CCACGGGTAGTCGGCCCCACGCTGCAACCGTATGGCGTTTTAAAAGAACAGATACAGAACGACGCTGGAATTCTTTTGAGTCAACACGCTGAGTCGACCAAAAGCCTGGGTCGGAATAGCTCATCAGGTCGTTATAGTAGTGCGGTCGACGGAGTTGGTACAAATGGCGCCACGACCCAACTGGAAGGGCTACCTCAAGCTCTCGCTCGTATCCTGCCCGATCGCGCTTTATCCCGCGGCATCGTCTGCTGAGCGCGTGTCGTTTCGCCAGATCAATAAGAAGACCGGCAACCGGCTCAGGCAGCAGCTTGTTGATTCGGAGACGGGCGAGCCGGTCGAACGGGAGGAGAAGGGGCGCGGATACGAGATTGGTAAGAACGAGTTCATCCAGGTTGAAGACGCTGAGCTTGATGCGATCCAGATCGAGAGCACACATACAATCGAGATCGACAAGTTCGTACCCAACACCCAGATCGACAAACGCTACTTCGACTCGCCGTATTACATCGCACCGACCGACAAAGTCGGCCAGGACGCATTTGCGGTCATCCGCGAGGCAATGCGCGGTAGAGATATGGTCGCGCTCGGCCGTGTGGTGGTAGCAAAGCGTGAGCGCGTGATCGCTCTCGAACCATATGAAAAGGGACTGCTCGGAACGACGCTGCGCTACGTCTACGAAGTACGGAACGCGGCTGACTACTTCGCGGACATCCAGGATGTCCAAATCCCCGAAGAGATGCTCAAGCTCGCTCAACATATCCTGGATACGAAAGCCGGTGACTTCAATCCCGCAACGTTCGTCGATCACTACGAAGATGCATTGACTGAACTCCTTAAACGCAAACAAGCCGGCTTGACGCAAAAACGTGAGGTTGAGCAGCCGCAGCCGAGGAACGTCGTCAATCTCATGGACGCGCTCAAGCGCAGCATTGCAGCTGAAGGGGCTGTCGAAAAGAAGCCTCCGGCAACAAGTCAGAATGAGCGCGGAGGGAAAATCCCTGCGCGGCCTGCAAAGCGAGCAAGGTCGGGCAAGAAGAGCGCCTGATTGTCACGAAAATTGGCTTTCGCGAAGGCGCGACCCGCCCGGAGACATTTTTTATTCACGTATGGGCGTTTGGCGCGCACGGTCGATGGCGACAAGTTCGAACTCTCTTCCGCTGCAGAGGGTTGCCTGCCTCGTGCGGCCGCTGGGGCAAATAGCGGTGACCGATCAGGGGGATCAATTTAGGCACGCGAGAAACCACCTCCCGCAGAACTTGCTTGCGACCACGCGCACGGCTCGCCGTATCGCACGATCATCCGTCCGGTCGTGCCCCTCAACGGCCGCGATTTTGCGGGATCGATCGCCGCCCTTTGCCAAGAAGCGATCAGATCATTTGACGCCAGTTGGGGCCGTCTTCGCCCTCGTTTGGGGAAGATCGGAATGCCTGGGCTACAGGAGTGCCACCTTTCGGCGCCACGGCCGCTGCGTTATCCTTATCGTTGGTCCGTAACCCTCGGGGTCACCGTGCTCACTGTCACGCGCGACATGGTCCTTCCCACCACCATTACGGGGTCCTACCCGCGGCCGCTTTGGTTTGACCGCAGCCTGGCGGGACGATCGTTCAAATCCGCGCTCGGGGATTCCTTGTTTCGCGAGCAATACCTTGACGCGGTTGCCAGCATCATCGCCGATCAGGAAGCCGCCGGGCTCGATATCGTGACGGACGGCGACAGCCGCTTCGATCTCACGGTGGGCGGCAAGTCCTGGTTCTTTTATCCAATCGAACGCCTCGGTGGGGTCTGCGGTCACCGCGACACTTCGCGGGGCTGGATGTCGCGTCACGGTCTGCGCCCCGGCAAGATATTGTGGGAGGTGCAGGAGGCCTATCAGCCAGGCATAGTGCGCGAGAGGCTCACGCGTGGTCCGTTGGAATATGCCGCGCTGTGGCAGGTCGCGCAGCGCATGACGGACCGCCCGGTGAAATTCGGAGCCATCTGCGCTCCCGCCATCGCGTCGATGCTGTGGAACGAATATTACGACGACGACAAAGCGATGGTCGTCGAGCTCTGCGAGATCATCAACGCGGAGTTCCGCGATATGGCGGCTGTCGGTTGCCCGCTGATCCAGGTGGAGGAACCGCCGCATCATATGCGCGCCCAGCAGCCAGACTGCACCGATGCCGATCTCGAGTTCTTCACCGAGGTGTTCAATCGGCAGCTCGTCGGCGTGAACGCCGAGATTTGGGTGCATACCTGCTGGGGTAATCCGAATCAGCAGCGCGTCCATTGGAAAGTGCCGAGTTACGAACGCGCTCTGCCGCACCTGTTGCAGCTCAACTGCGATGTATTGACCCTCGAATGCGCGAGCTCGGACGGGCAGGACCTGCATTTGTTCAAGCACATCAGGACCGACAAGAAGATCGGCATCGGCGTCGTCAACCATTGCAACACGGTAGTTGAGCCGGCGGAGCACGTTGCGGCGCTGATCCGCCGGGCGCTGGAATACATCCCCAAAGAGCAGCTGGTCATCAGCACCGACTGCGGCTTTGGTCGCGAGGGACTGTCGCGCCGGATCGCGTTTTACAAGTGCGTGGCATTGGTCGAGGGCACCAATATGGTGCGCCGGGAACTGGGTCTGCCGGAAGCGCGGGTGCGGGCGGCCGATCCGAAGCTGTGGTTCGCCGGACGAAGGGAACCCATTCCTTGAGACAGGGGGTGACACCAGAATCGTGAGCCAAGCCGGCCATACGCGGCGGCGAGGCGCTTTATCCGACGGCTCGGATTCCCGGAGGCCTTTTTCTTCAAGCTGGATCTCACTCCGATTCCTCCCCGGCTTATTGATGCCGTGCGGTCTGAACCGCAAACGACCAGGCGGTGACCGGGGGAATCATCGCCAAGGTGTCGAAAAATCAAGACCAACTGAAGCGTGACATACGCTAGCTGAAGCGTAAGTTAAAAGCGCGATGCCGGCCGCGCCGGCATCCTCAAGATGCAGGAACCCTCCATTCGTCACCGCCCGTGTGAGATTCTAGTGCGAGATCGTTCATGGCAGGAAGGACAGGTAGGAGGACCGTCCTATGATGACCCGACGCCACTTCTTGACCGCATCGGCAGCCTGTCTCGGGTGCACCTCCGCGGGAATCGCACAAGCTCAGACCTATCCCGCTCGCCCCATCACCATGATCGTGCCGATCGCTGCAGGCAGCGTTTCGGATCTGGTGGCTCGAGTCGTGGCTGACCGGATGGCAAAGTCGCTCGGTCAACCCATCATCATCGAAAACGTCAGCGGAGCGGACGGGAGCATCGGCGTCGGCCGTGCTGCACGCGCGGCTCCCAATGGCTATACGATCCTCTACGGCTTCGCCAGCGCGATGGTGCTGAACGCGGAGTTCTATTCGCTTTCTTACGACGTGCTGAACGATTTCTCGCCGATTTCCCCCGTGACCAGGTATGCGTGGGTTCTCTTTGCGAGGAAGATGATGCCGGCAAATGACCTCAATGAATTGATCGTCTGGTTGAAAGCCAATCCCAATAAGGCGTCAGCAGGGACCTCAACGGCCGGTTACCGTCTCCTCAATGTGTCCTTTCAGAATGAAACTGGGACGCGCTACACCCTCGTGCCTTATCGTGGCACTCCTGCGATGGTGCAGGACCTATTGGCCGGTAACATCGATCTCTGGTTCGGCTCGGCCGATCAGCTGCCGCTCGTGCGGGCGGCCAGCATTAAAGCCTATGCGGTGACAGGTGAGATGCGCCTGGCAGCGGCGCCCGACATACCAACCTTTGCCGAGATGGGACTGTCAGCGGTTAACACTCCCAGTTGGCACGGGCTTTACACCTCCAGTGGCACGCCAAACGCAGTGATCAGCAGACTCAATGCTGCGGTTGTAGATACCCTGGCCGACGCAGCGGTGCAGTCCCGACTTGCCGATATTTCGTATCAAGTCTTTCCGCGCGAGCAACAGACGCCGGAGGCGCTCGCCGCTTTGCAGAAGGCCGATGCGAAAAAATGGTGGCCGATCATCAAGGCGTCGGGCATTAAGGCGGAGTGATGCGCGAGGTTCAGTAACGGAATGGTCCGGCCGTGCGCCTGCCTCACCAGCGAGTGACGCCGGCATTGGGCGAGTGTCAAATATGGAGCGTCGGCGACCATTGCCACGATGGATATCGATATCCGCAAGAATTCGTTCCACGTCGTCGGGCTCGATCGGCGCCGCGCGAGCGTGCTGCGGAGAAGCGGTCACGCGGCCAAATCGAAGCGCGGCTTGTCACCATGCCGCCGTGCAAGATCAGTATGGAAGCCTGGTTGGCAAACATCACCTGAACCGCAAGCTGCAAGCACACTGCGATGTGGAACACGCCCCTGTTTCGAACAGGGCGAGATCGCCTTCCTCATAAGTCGGATCTGGCCGAAAGGATGAAGCACCAGATGCGGGGGTTCCCTCATCGCTCGGAACGCAAGAAGGCCAACCGCGACCCAGTTCTTCAAGCGACCAACGAGTGCGCGTATCACGCGCCAGTCCCTTGCCGCCATCGGGCGATCGTTCAAAAGACGGTAATGGCCTTCGGCGTCCGTTGACGCTCCCCTGCCGGCTGCCGCATGGTAGCGAGCCGGGTCAGCTACGAACTGCGCCGTCCATGGCCGCCAACTGCAGCGGCCGCGCAAGTTCAGTTGACAGCATCGTCTTCTCGAATGGGCCCTTTCGTCGTGCGATGTGACAGGTGTTTCCACTCGCCATCCCGCTTCTGGTAGACGCGCTCGAACCAGACGTAGAGATGGTTGGTGGTCGGATGCGGACTGTTTGGCCGCGGCAAATACAAGTAGCGGCCGATTGTTAGCGCGATATCCCCGTGCAGCTCCACCTGTACGTGATCGAGCTCGCGATAAATATACGGCGATGGCTGTTTGGCAACGTATTCGAGCCAGGTTGCCTTCGTGTCCACTTTGAGCGGCGCGCCGCCGTCGACCCAGCCGTCCCCGTGCGTGAAGAGGAAATCGGGCGAAAGGGCGCGATCCAGAAACTTGACGTCGCCACGGACCACCGCGGCTTCCATCTGCTCTTCGAACGCGAGCACCTCGGCGATCTTTGCGCGGTCGGCCTCGCTGGGTGCAGGGGCGCCAATCGGCACGGGCGTCGGTGCGGCGGCGGTCTTTGGCCGGTGAACGGCGTCGTCGGCCACCTGTTGTGCTGAAGCAGCCGCGACCAGCGCGAGCAGAAAGATATTGGTGATATAGACGCGCATGTGGAGCCTCCTATATTTCTCCGGCCATCCGGTACGCATCGAAAATCAGCGACACCGCTCGAGCACAATCGCGAGCCGTCGCCGGCGGTCCTTCCCCGCGGCCAATGCGATTGAGGCATTCGTCGACGACTTTCGGCCACCCGCTCACATAACCGTCGGCCGCCTTGATGGTCTCGTTGCGGCCAGGGCCGATGATCTGCACGCCCTCACCGGTCGCCGTCGCTCTGAGAAACGCTCTCTCCGCAGACAGCTTGCGCTCTTGGTCCGACCCATTGCCAGGAAACGAGTAACTGGCCTCGTTGAGGAAGATCACGCCGCTCGGAGTCTTGAGGGTGACGTGCGCATAGTCTTCAATGTCGAGCTTGTGAAGGGAGTGGCTCGTCACAGCTGCGACGACCGCCGGCTCCTCGCCGGTGAGGTAGCGGCACAGGTCGAAGCCGTGGATGCCCAGGTTGATCAGCGCGCCGCCGCCGGTCTCTGCTTTCGACAGCATCCACGGACTGCCCAGATCTCTGTATCTCTGTACCCCGGGCTGATTGAACCGCATCAGGCCGTGTGAAATCGTCCCGAGTTCGTCCTTGTCCCGCATCGCGATCACTGTCTCCGCAAAGACGCTGTAACGGAACGGCATCGGGACCGCGGCCCAGGCCTTCTTTGACTCGGCGAGGTCGGCCAGTTCGTTCACTGTTTCGGTGTCGGTCCCCCAGGGCTTTTCCATGAGAAACGGGATACCGGTCTCGACGAGGAAGCGGAATTCCGCCGGCATCGCCGCATGATGGCCGAGCGCAACCACGAACTCGGGCTTCGTCTT
>JASHYD010001004.1 GCA_030043175.1 Xanthobacteraceae bacterium
TTTTCGAAGAGCTTGGCAGCGGCTTCGTGCGATTCTGCGCGAACGACCGTGTAGGCTCCCATCTCGTTGCTTACGTCGTCGATACCGCGCTGGGTGACCTTCTTCGTCTTGCCGAGCGGTCCGCCCATGCCGAGGATTGCATCCTGATGCTTTTCGACCCACGCCTTCCATGCCGCAATTCCTTCGCGTTCCTTTGCTCGCCGTTGCTCTTCGGAAAGGGCGTTCCACGCCGTCATTTTCGGGCTGATCTTGCTACCAAGGAAGACAGCGAGATACGTGTTATTCGTGCTCATGATCCTTGCTTTCCTTACGCTTCGCGGGTTGAAACAAAAGCTCGACATAGCGTCGTAAGTGATCGACGCTTTCTGCCGCAACGGCGGTGTTGCGTTTGGTCTTCGCTAATACGAAGGCGCCTTGCAGCACAGCCTGTGTGTGTAGCGCGAGGCTGTGCGCTGTCCATTTCGCGCGTATACCGTGACGTTTGACGGCTTCCGCTATGTCGGCTTCGACCTTAGCGGCGTGGGCGCTGATGCTAGCGTCGCAGGCTTCGCGGATCGCGGGGTAGATTTCGTAGACTTCCTGCACCATCGTTCCGACGAGGCAGGTGAACTCTGGCAACTTGCCCCTGAGGATTGCCTTGCGAAAATCGATGTAGCCAAGTACCCGATCAAGCGGGTCCTTGTGCTTGTGGTAGGGCGCGTCCTCGAAAAACGCGCCAGTCATTTGCGACCAATAGTCTGCCGCCGCAATTCCGAGGGCTTCCTTGCTTTTGAAGTGGTGAAAGAACGCGCCTTTGGTGACGCCGGCCTCGTCGCAAAGCTCATCCACGGTTGTTGAGGCGTATCCCTTCGTACGAATCAGCGATAGAGCAGCATCGAGCAGCCTTTGCCGAGCCGTTCCCACCAACTGTTTGACGACCCGATCATCATCCATGTAGGGGAACATACCGACTAGTTGGTATGCCGTCAAGTCATCCGTTTAGTTGGCGGGACCTCACCGCTCTAAAATAAATGAGTGGTCATGACCGCATAGCCAATGAACACCGCCCCAGCACCCAGACGATCACTGGAATCTTGGAGCGGTAGCTCATGGTGACCTCCAGCGCGAATATAGCTCAGCGTTGCCAGTCCCGTTGACGAGACTGTTGGTCCGCGCGGTCACTAGCAAAGTGAGCACGTAGGCAGCGCGTTGATGAGATCGATCATGTCGATGCGCGCGAGGCTCTGCATCATCAGCACGCCGGCGAGCACCAGTGTCGGCGCGGTGACTTGTGGCGGGATGATGACGAAGAGCGAAGGACAGGGCCAGACAGGCAGTCGCTTGTGCGCCGCAAATGCTAATCGCCCCAGCTGTCTACTCAGCTCGTATCCCGGTGGTGCGGCAGGATGTCGTGCCGGTGAGATATTTAGTTACTTCAGGCGCCGCGCTCCCGGCCACCGGATCCATCAGGGGTTCCGGTCGGCGCCGTACGCGCGGGGTGGGCCACGGCCAGCACGAGAGAGGCTGCTTGCGGGCCACCCGCGCCGTAGCGGATGACGAGCGTGAAGCGCACGAGCATTACCCGGTACAAGATACTATTGGATGGCGCTGATCGAGCCGCTTGGCTGAACTAAATTTTGGTAACTATTCAATTTTGGTAATGTATTAATTAGTGGTAATGCAGCTGTTTATGTCACTCGAAGGCTCGAGCTGCAATATAAATTGTCGAATGCGGACGTTCCGACGAGCAAGCAGAGCCATCCCCTTATTGCGCCACCTGTCTCCATTTGATCACAGCGGTGCGAATTCTGATATTCGCAGCAGCCGTCCTCTCTAAATCCCAGAATGGCCCACAATAATGTCGCAAATATTGTCTTTGATAATATTACGCGTAATGCGCGTACCAAATGCAATAGGTGGTATTGGTTACCCTGATATCAGCTTGAGTCGATATTTGCGTTTCCTCGCAATGATCGCCCCAGAATGGTGGCATCGAGCCACCCGCCTGCGTCGGCAGCAACGGCAATCCCGTAATTCCGTACCCACAGGTACAGGTACTCGTGGACTTCCGCGGACCGGACATCGGCGACTTCGTCTTCCATTGCCACATCCTCGGCCATGAGGACCGAGGCATGATGGCGATTGAGCGCGTTCTTGCTTCTGGCGCTTCGACCCAAGCAACTGCCACCGGGTCCCCATAGGGCGCCTTGTGCCCGCGCTTTGTAAGTTAAGAGTTTGCAGTTTGAGCGGCTTTAGAAGCAATTCTGAAGCCGCTCTTTTGACCGGCGGGACCGGGCGGCATGGCGAATTTATCCATGTACTCTTCGGGCCTGGTGCGATTGACCGCTCGCTACGCTTGGTGGTCGCGGGGCGATACCATCGTCTCCAAGACTGAACAGCACGTAAGGATCAATGACAGCAACCTCGCGCCGCTTCAGCAGCATACCGGGAACCGTATTGCCTGCCAGTATCTTCCCCGCCGGGAGAAGATGGAGAGTAGGAGAGTGTGCTGGCGCGCGGGAATGCAGCTATGAGCGGCGCTGCAGGTCCTACTTGGCTGCGTAATCATTCATTTTGAGTCGGCGACGAGCGAGCAATCCGATTGCCGACGAGCCTTGAGAGTAGGATTAGCCAACCGAATAATTAGCTAAGATCGATATTATGCAAACAATGAATTACATGAAAAAGGCAGCGTGGAAAATGCCTATATGAGAATTTCGTAATCTGGTGATTTCACCCTTTTTCACATTTATCGTCCTACAAATGCCTGCGGATTGTCATTCTCTGGTTACTGCAAACCAGCCCGCGGTACCCTCTTCATGTCCACGCAATCCCATACGTCGCTGATCACAACAGCCGAGCTTTTTCAGGAAGCCACCGTTCACCACGAAGCAGGGCGCTGGCAGGAGGCGGAAGCCTTCTATCGCCGCGTACTGGCGATCGCTCCGCGTTTTGGGGAATGTCATTACAGGCTGGGGATGCTGGCCGCCCAGTTCGGGCGCAACGACATTGCCCTCCATCATCTCAAACACGCGTCCGAGTTTTCACCAGAGGAAACCAGCTACCACGTGGTCCTGGCGCGCCTGCTGGGCGGCACCGGACAGCTGTGCGAAGCGGTATCGAGCTATCGTGCGGCGCTTCGCCTGTGCCCCCACGAGGCGGGGCTGCACGTGGAGCTTGGAAACATCCTAAGTGCCCTCGAGCAATTCGAGAAGGCCGCCGGCCACTACCGTGAGGCGGTGCGGCTTCAGCCGGGCCTTGCCGAAGCCCATACCAACCTCGGCAATGCGCTCCATAGCCTTGGCCGCCATGAGGAGGCGGCGGCCGCGTGTCGAGAAGCGGCGCGGCTCAAACCGAATTCGGCGCCGGCGCACAATAATCTCGGCAATGCCCTGCGCGGCCTCAATCGTTTCGAGGAGGCGGAGAGCTGCTACCGCGAGGCGCTGCGGCTGCGGCCGGAGCTCGCGCAGGTGCATCGCAATCTGGGCGATACGCTCGCCCTTCTCGGCCGCCTCGAGGAGGCTATTCCCTGTCATTGCGAGTCGGTTCGCCTCAAGCCGGACGATGCGGGGCTGCACAAGGCGCTCGGAGATGTTCTTATCAATCTGAACCGCCGCGACGAGGCCGAGACCTGCTTTCGGGAGGCGGTGCGGCTCGCGCCGGACTTTGCCGAAGCGTGGAACCATCTCGGTCTGGCGCTCGCGTCACTAGCTCGGCCGCAGGAGGCGGAGCACTGCTACAGCGAGGCGCTGCGTGTGCAGCCGGACTTCGTGGTGGCACGGCTCAACCGCGCCATATCCCGACTGCCGATCGTCTATCGCAGCGAGGCCGAGGTCGACGAAATGCGCCGCGACTACGCGCGCGACCTTGAGGCCGCCTGTCGGATCGAGGCCACGGCGCGGGTTCCCGACACGGTCGAGGCCACCGGCAGCTGCTCGCCGTTTTTTCTCGCCTACCA
>JASHYD010001005.1 GCA_030043175.1 Xanthobacteraceae bacterium
CCGCTTCGCGCGGTTTCTGCGTCATCGTGACCATGATCGGGATCACCTTGTCCTTGTCGCGGTAGATGGTGCGATTGGCTTCCACCATGGCGGCGACAAAATCCACCACGAAGGCGCGGTCCTTGGCAATCACGTCGGTGGCTATCCCATAGGCATTGAAGGCGTAAAGCGGCATGAGATCCGCAACCTGGCTGAGTATTCTCAGGCCGGGCTTGCGCTGGATGGCGAGGAACGCGTCTTCCGGATGCAGCGCCACCGCATCGATCTGGCCGGCCACCAATCCGGCCAGCCGTCCGGCGGTCCCCTGCGAAATGAATTGCGCATCATCGATGGTGAGTCCCGCCTTGCTCAAGGCCTCGCGGCCGATGCGCCAGTTGAAGCTGCCCACCCCGCCGCCGGCGGCGGAGAGCCGTTTGCCCTTGAGATCCGCAAACGCCTTAATGGCTTCCGACACGACGTAGGCCTGTGGAGCTTTCGGGGCCATGCCCCAGACCTGCTTGACCTTCATGCCGCGGCCGATCTGGTAGTCGTTGACGGTTGCGAAGGTGTTGCCCTGAGCGAGCGCCACCGCGGCCGCCGGCGACGAGCCGCCGTCGAACTGGATGACATTGGCGTCAATGCAATGTTTGGCGAAAAGGCCGAGCTCTTTGGCGACATACACCGCCGTGTGAACCACATTGGGCGGCGACACCGAGACCCCGACATTGATCTTTCGCATCGGCCCGGTACAGCCGCCATTCTGCGCGGCGGCGGGGGCCGTAAAGACGCTCAGCGATGCAACTGCAAGGGCGGCGCCCGACAAGGCGCCTATAAGATTATTGGGCATCGGACGTTCCTCGCCAAGGTTTGATCTTTAATGCGGCGCAGCGTGGGCAAAGGCGCATGAACCGCGGCTTTGCCCGCCCTGGCGATCAGTTTAATCCCCCTGGGCGGCCGCCGTCCATGGCGCCACCTTGATCTCCAGCACGCGAAGCAGCGCCGTCAGCGTCACGCCCAAGATGCCGAGTGTGACGATCGGCACGAACATCTTGTCGACCTGGTAGGTCGAGGCGGTCCGCACGATCAAATAGCCGATGCCCGAAATCGCCGTGTAGAGGTCGGCAAGCACCATGCCGATCAGCCCGCGGCCGACCGCGAGCCGCAAGCCGGTGACAATGAACGGTAACGCGCCTGGCAGCACGATGTTGACCCAAAGCTGGCGTTCGCTGCAGCGGAACGCACGTCCGACCTCGACTAGTCGCGGATCGACATTCTTCACGCCCTGATAGGTATTGATGGTCATCGGGAAAAACGCGAACAGGAACAGGATGATCACCTTGGCGGTGGTCTCGAAGCCGGCCCACAGCACGATCAGCGGAACCAGCGCGACGCTCGGCGTCGAGTAAAGGAACGTGATGTAGACGCCGAGCGCCACATCGAGCACCCAAAAGCGCGCCAGCAGCAGGCCGACCGCGACGCCGATAACCGCCGCGGACGTCAAGCCCAGCAGCAGCACCACCAGGCTCGGCCAAAGATAATTCCATAACTCGCCGCTGCCGATCATGCCGACGGCCGCGACCGCGATCTTGCTCGGGGTGGTAAACAGCACCGGATCGATTTGGGCGCCGAGCATTTCCCAGGCCGACAGCACCACGGTAAGCGAGCAGATCCGGATCGCAATTTCCGCCAATTGGCGGCGCCGGCGCCGCCCGGCCGCGACCGCTTCGGCGCGCGCGCGATCCTCGCTGAGGCCATCAGCCCCCGTGCCGTCCTCCCCCACGTGCGGGGGAGCATAGGAAGGGGACGCCATTGAAACAGAATCCCGAGCCTCGACAGTCATGATCAGGCCACCTCGGTCGCGGGCGTGACGAGCCGCGGACGCGCCGTATGCAATTGCCGCCAGATGTGGGCGCGCAGTTCGGCAAATCGCGGATCGGCGCGCACCGCTTCGACATCGCGCGGACGCCCGAACGGAAGCTCCAGCACCTCCTTGATGCGACCGGGCCGTGCGGTCATTACCGCGACGCGATCGCCCAGCAGGATCGCCTCATCGATCGAATGGGTGATAAACACCATCGTCTTGCGCTCGTCAGGCCGCTGCATGAGTTGCATCAGTTCATCTTGAAGGATTTCGCGCGTCTGGGCGTCGAGCGCCGCGAACGGTTCGTCCATCAGAAGGATCGAAGGATTGACGGCGAGCGCGCGCACGAGGCCGACGCGCTGTTGCATGCCGCCCGATAGCTGATACGGATACTGCTTGTCGAAGCCCGTGAGACCGACGAGGTCGAGATAGTGGCGCACCCGCTCGTCGATTTGGGGTGATGGTGCCCCCGCCATGGCAAGCCCGAACGCGGCGTTCTGAAAGACGGTCTTCCACGGCAGCAGCCCGAAGTGCTGGAACACCATGGCGACGCCGGCGGGCGGCCCCGCGACCCTGCGGCCGAACACCGCGAGTTCGCCGGCGCTAAGATCGATGAGACCGGCAATGCAACGCAGGAAGGTCGTCTTGCCGCACCCGCTTGGCCCGACGATGCACAGAATCTCCTGATGGCGAACCTCGAGCGTGAGCTGGCGGAACGCTACCACCGCGCCGTCCAGAAACACCTTGCTGGCCGTGCGCGCGCCGATCGCGATCTCGGCATTCCCTCCGGGCGCCATGTGGTTTGAATCCTCCCTTGTGCTGTTGCGGTTCGGCGGCCCTGCTATTCTCCCCGCGTGGCGAGGAAGGGGCTTGCGCGGCTCGATGCGGATCATCAAGCTGCGCACCCGCCAAATATACCGCGGCGGGAGGATGCCGCCTACCAGCATCTCCGGAATTCGTGGGGCGACCGCGGGTGTTCGCCACCAGCACCGCTCATCCGAGCCTCCCGCGCTTAAGACCATCCGTCGGGTGGAGGAAGCGCTGGCCCGGCAGGCATACCCAACTGCCTTGCCGTCCAGAGCCCGCGGTTGAGGAAGCGCCCCGGGGCGGGTCTTGAATTTGTCGGCAACGTGGCCTGGGCCGTAAACTTACCCTGGTAAACCAACGCCTGGAGGCTGGGGGCGAAGAGCCCGCCGCTAGGATGGTTACCTGCGGCGGCGCATCGAGCCGGGCGGGCCCGTTGTCGCAAGCGGTTCGCCCGCGCGAATCGTCTTTGCATCCCGCATGATCTCGAGGCAAGACAAGAGTTCCACGTAACTCGCAGGCCCACCGGTCTTGACGTTCCCGACGCACTGGGTCCTGTCGATCGCGTCATACTTGGACCAGTTTTGCGCAAGCACGCTCTCGGCGGCCTGCTCGTCATTCAAGCACGCGTCTTTGTCCCGACCCGCTGAGATGGCTCCGCGGGCGGCAGCCTCGCAGCTTGGCGCGACGTCCAACTTGGGCGGACTGTCGGCACGCGCAATGGCGGCCGGCAGTGCAAGCATGAAAATGGCAACGGCGATCGTGTTGGCAGAAGCTGACATGATTTCCTCGTCTGCGCGCTGCATATTCCGTCGCTCAACGGATCGATTCCATAGCGCATCTCAAACCCTCGCACCTCGTCCCTGCGCAGGCTGCTCTTTCCACGGCCGTCCTTCGAGACCTCAGGACGGGTGCGTCGTTTGCCAAGCGCTGAGGAGGACACGACTGAGGGATGATATCGGTCGGATG
>JASHYD010001006.1 GCA_030043175.1 Xanthobacteraceae bacterium
CTTTCTCACCCGTGGGCGTGAAGCGGGTTTCGTTGGTGTAGAAGTTGACCGGGATCGGCACGTAGACGACGACCGCCCCCCGGGGGCCTCGCAACAGCGCGGGGGAATAGATGCCGCCCAGGCTGCCATCGATTTCGCGCATCGCACCTGTAAAGGCGATGCTCTTGCGGCCCTCCTCGTCATCGTTGGCGAGTGACTGGGCCGCCGCCAGTTTGGTCAGCAGCGCGCGCCGCTCCGCCGACAGCGCCGCTACGCCTGGCGTGTTCAGAATCGACACGCTTTTCTCATACCATCGATAGGCGTTCAACCTGTCGGCGCGTCCCATGAAGTAGTCGGCGAGCTTTTCCGCCCCGCGCCAGTTTCCGCCGCCGCTTGCGAGCGTGCGCTCCGCTATCGACTGGGCCTTCTCGCGATCGGCCGCCGCAAGGCCAGCCGAGCCAGCATACGCGATGAGAAAATCCACGAGCTTGCCGCGAAACTCATCGACGCGTCCCCCGCACACGGCGTCGTCGCTGATCGCCCCAAGGCCGCTGATCGCCGCGTCCACCGAATGTGCCGCTACTGCCCCATCAAAAGCCGCGACCAGATCGGCGCAGGTGGCCTGAGCGGTAGTCACCATCCCGGCAGCGGTCAATGTCGTGCCCGCTAATAGGCTCAGTTGCATCGCCGAGAAAGCCATCTGCGCTCCCCACCGGTCCTCACGGCTGTTCAAGGTGGTTAACATCGATGCGCGAATTTATTGTGGCGCTTTAATGCAATCCACCTGGGCTTCCAGCCGATTGGAAGGGGCGCGTCTCCGGGATCCGATGCTCCCGCCGGTGCTTCAGACCAACACGACCCGATAGGGTAGCTTGCGGCGCGCGACGCAATCTGCGGTTCCTAAAGGAGCGGTCTGGCTCGATACACCCACAGGCTGTAGCGAACGGCCAGCGCGCGCTTTATCTCAACTTCGCACCCACTTTCTCCTTCTCTTTCTTCGCCTGCTTGAGCACCTCCAGCAGCTCGACTGAGGCTTTTGCGGAGCGTCCGCCGGAGTCATGCTTGAGCTTGCTCTCCCCCTCCGCGCGGGCGCGGCGCAGTAGGTTGATCCATTCGGCTGAAGCAGCGGCGGTGCGCTTCGAGGACACGATGTCGGGATGCTTCGTCCAGCTGATCCCGTCGAGGGCGCCGGCGACGCACTGGTCGCTGTTCTTCGCGGGGCGGTCGGTCGCCGCGTCGAGAATTTCCCGCACCAGCCATGGATCGGCCTCCAGCAGTGTACGCAAGAGCTCGTTGCGGGCGACGGTGCGGGCCTCGGCGGCGCTGAACTGCGGGGATGCGGTGCTGTCCCGGGACTCTGCGATGGCCGGTGTGCAGACCGACAGCACCAGCACGGCGGTGATTACGGCTTCCAAACGCATATGACCCTCCTGCAGTTTTCTATAGCGTCCTGATTCCATCGCGCATTTCGCGCATGCATTGACCGAACACATGTTCCATCACGCCGGTCGATATCACTACCATTGTGCCGAACACCGTTTCGCGGCGGTCCAGGAACCCCGCCGCATTGCACGCGACGACGAGCTTGCGGGTTGTCTCGGGCGACATTTGTGGCGCCAGGAAACGGGCGAGATTCGACTGATCGAGCGCGCCCGGTGCTTCGCGCCAGCAGCTTTCGAGCCGAGGCTGCGTGTCGGCGGTGAACATGCCCTTGAGGACCCGCTCCTTGGTCAGTCTGCGCCGCCGTAGCTCGGTGGGATTTTTCTCCAGGTCGATGATGCGCTGATTGTGGAGCTTGGCCAGAATCGTGATGTCGTCCGGCTCGGTAAATCCCATGACCCGGACGGCGAAGTAGAATTCCGCGAACTCGAACATGCTTTCGAGGCGCAGGCCTTCGAGGATCGCCTCATTCTGGGTCGCACTCGCCTCGCATATGCGCTCCTCGAAGTTCATGCGGGCGCGGCGCATGTACTCGAGCGCGGCAAGGTCCTTTTCGGCTTCAGAGCGGTCCATGACGGCGAACGCCTTCAGGATCAATCGGGCATGCCAATTGATCTCACATTCCCGCCATCAGGCCAACCGAACCTGGCAGCGCGATGCTTCCAATCGACTGGGAACCCCTCCCATCGCTGGGAGAGCGCACGCATTCACAGTGGCGGGCGGCGCGTCCATTGTCTCCTCGCGTTCGCCTTATTTAAGGAGAGCACGATGCTACGCACATCCGCCACGGCCGCTGCGCTGGCTCTGCTTGCCGCGACCAATCCGGGCTTCGCTGGTCACAACGAGACTCCTCCGACACCGCCCGTCCCGCGCTGAAAGCGAGAGGCGGGGACAACCGACTTATGATCGTCAACGGCTATTCCGGGCGCGTGGTCTATGACGACGGCCGCGACGATATGTTCTGCGTCACCCGCCGTTACTTCGTCGGGTGGGATTACTACGGCCGTCAAATCTTTCGAGGGGCCATGGCCTGCCGCTGACCAGACGAGGATCTGCACGTCATCATCGTCGGCGCACCATTGCGGTGCCACAGAATCAGCTGCGCTTTCCAACCGTTTGGTCAGTTTGCAAACCACAACTGCTCAGGATGAAGGAACACATCGTCATGCGCTTTTTGAACCTCCCGGCTCTTGTCACGCTGCCGCTGCTAGTCACGCCTGTAGCAGCGTCACCAGACGCGCAATTCACGGACCTCACGGTCCAGCAGGCGGGCACGACCAGAACTCCATGCGCATGCCTACCGAAAGTATCGCTCGCCGCCGATCGAGCGGACTGGACCTATGCCGTCGGGGAGATCGTCGGGCTGCGGCTGATATCGGACGAGGACGCCTATGTCACAGTACTCGACATCGGGCCAACCGGGCGGATCACCCAGCTTTTTCCCAACCAGTACCAGCCTGATAACCACGTGTTCGCCAACAGTCCCGTCGACATCGGCAGCAACTCCGGCGCTCGCGTGACGGTCACCGGGGCAGTCGGGGTTGAACTCATCAAGGTCATCGCATCTCGCAGGCCGGTGACCGTGTTCTCCGAATCCCAACTCCGGGGCCGCGGCGCTTTCCCCACCGTCGATGGCAGCGTCGAGACCGCGCTGCGGGATTTGCAGGTGATAGCGGACCAGGCGGCCCAGAGCGGTACCAGGATTATGATGACGAATTTCTCGCTGCATACCATCGCCGGCGAGGGGGCCGGGGCACCGGCGTGGGTCGTCGTACCGGAACAACCGGCGGCGCCGTACGGAGCGCCCACAGACCAGCCGTGACCTCCCGCTCCCAACCATGATGTATTGCTGATCGACAGGAGAATGGCACGCGCAGGTCGCCGACAGCAACAGCAGCAAATCATGTGGATGTGCCGGTTGTCACGGTGGCAACCGAGCCTCAGGTCGGGCTTCGGGCTGAAAGTACCAAACTGCTGCCGATCCCACCAAAAGCGAGGTGCTCGCCGCGGCCCAGGCTAGGCTTGCCGTTGCATTGATCGAGAAGGTCGCAACCGCCTCCGCCGTCCGGTGCCGGTCGCGGTGCACGCCGCGAACCGTAGCAACCCTTTCGCTCGCGGTAGTGACCACCACCGACAAGCCGGCTGCGGCGAGGGAGTTCGCACCCGTCGCCGCATGGCTCGCCGGCACGAGCTTCACGCTGCACGCGGGCGATATGGCGCTGCCGCAATTCTCCGCTTCAGGATGCGACAGCCTGATGCCGGTCCTCGATGCGCTCGGCCTCGACAAGGTGCGTCGCTCCGCTACGGCACTCCAGGCCTAGCGCCGGGGAGCCATGCAATCCCGGATGGTCCAGTGCGATCGAGATAGACGAGGAAGGCGCCGAAGCTGCTGCCGCCACCCCTGTCATGTCTCCCCGCATGCTCGGAGCCATGACGGCATCCACATGGTGGTGGACAAGCCTTTCATCTACGCGCCGCGGACAAGGTGACGGCCTGATCCTTGCCGCGGGCTACGTGGCCGGACAGCGAAGAAGAAGGCGGCGTGAAAGCCGCCCCGACGGACCCGACTGCTGGAACGCAGACAAGCCCCCCGGAATTTCATGACGCGACTCTGTTGTCACTGAGGTGTCATATATTAGCGGAAAGCTCCTTTCGAAAGACGGGAGAATCCAATGACAGACGTGGCGTTACCAGGCTCGATTGAGCCTGCAACACATCGCCCCAATCTCAACCGGGGTTTCAATCCGCTGACCCTGATCTTGTTTGGCGGCATCCTCGCCGGCGGACTGCTTTTCGTCGCCTATAGCCTCTACACCGACGTCGATGCGACCGGCATAAAGATCACGTCCTACGTGCCTCTCATCCTGCTGTTCGTTGCGCTCCTGATCGCGCTCGGTTTCGAATTCGTCAATGGATTCCATGACACCGCCAACGCCGTCGCGACCGTGATCTACACCCATGCGCTGCCGGCGGAATTCGCCGTCATCTGGTCCGGCTTCTTCAATTTTCTCGGCGTGGCCCTGTCCACCGGCACGGTGGCGTTCGGCATCATTTCCTTGCTCCCGGTCGAACTCATTCTTCAGGTCGGCAGCAGCGCCGGCTTTGCCATGGTGTTCGCGCTGTTGATCGCGGCGATCGTCTGGAACCTCGGCACCTGGTGGCTTGGACTGCCGGCGTCGAGTTCCCACACGATGATCGGCTCGATCATCGGCGTCGGCGTTGCCAACGCAGTGATGCGCGGGCGCGACGGCACCTCCGGCGTCGACTGGGGCAAGGCCACCGAAATCGGCGAGGCGCTCCTGTTGTCGCCAGTCGTCGGTTTCGTCCTTTCTGCCGTGCTGCTGCTCCTGATGAAACGGGTGATCAGGAGGCTCGAACTCTACTCCTCCCCGAAAGGCAATCAGCCACCACCGTGGTGGATTCGCGCTCTGCTCATCCTCACCTGCACCAGCGTCAGCTTCGCTCACGGCTCCAATGACGGTCAGAAGGGTATGGGTCTGATCATGCTGATCCTGATCGGCATCGCGCCTACCGCCTATGCGCTCAACCGGGCCCTGCCGACGAGCCAAATGGATCAGTTCGTCATGAACTCGACGGCGGCTGCGCCAGTCGTCGAGTCGAAGGCGGCCGGTTATAACGTGCTCGGCGACCCTCGACCCGCGGTGACGAGCTATGTCGCGTTACGCCAGATCGACGAGGGAACCTTCCCTTCGCTCGCCGCGCTGATGCGAGATATCTCCAAACAGGTGAGAGAATATGGCTCGCTCGCCAAGGTTCCTGCGAAGGTGGTCGGCAACACCCGCAATGACATGTATCTCGCGTCCGAGGCGATCCGCTTCCTGATGAAGGACAAGCAAGGCGAGCTCTCCAAGGAAGAGATTACGGTGCTCAGCGAGTATAAGGGCTCTCTCGACAGCGCGACCAAGTTCATTCCGTTCTGGGTGAAGATCGCGGTCGCCATCGCACTCGGACTCGGCACCATGATCGGCTGGAGGCGCATTGTCGTGACGGTCGGAGAAAAGATCGGCAAGACCCATTTGTCTTACGGGCAGGGCGTTGCCGCCGAGCTCGTAGCTGCCGGGACGATCTTCGCCGCAGACAGCTACGGCTTGCCGGTGTCGACTACCCATGTGCTGTCGTCCGGCGTCGCGGGCACCATGGCGGCCAACGGGTCGGGCTTGCAGATGTCGACTTTGAGGAATATCGCGTTGGCGTGGGTGTTGACGCTGCCGGCCGCAATGATGCTGTCCGCGTCACTTTACGTTCTGTTCAGCAAAGTTCTCTGAATATAAGGGTGTATGCAGTGATGGCTCAGAGGGTCGGGAAGGGCGGGCAAACATCTCGCCGTACTCGCCGTACTCGCAGCCCGTCGTGTCGAAGGCCGTTGCCGATCTCGAGCGAACGCTAAAGTTCGGCTGCGACAGGCGCGGTGTTCGATGAACTCGGAAATAGCATCAAAGAGATCGAACTTCTGTCCGATCCGGAACGCACGCGCCCCGAGGGCGCGTGCTCCTAACGCAACAAAATTCCAAATTGGTCACTGTTTACTTTGCCGTGCAGTGGTCGGCCCAGTGAACAAGTCAGGATTAGGTTTGAGTTATTGCCGTCGGCCCGTTACTGCCGCGGTGTAACGTCGAGGCGGTTGAGCGCGACCTTACCGTTGTTCACGACGAGGACCACGTCGCCGATGTGGCGGATGTCGACAAGCGGACCGCGGTCGACCGCAACAAGGTCTGCTTCGTAACCTGCTCGTATAGAGCCGATGCGCTTCTCCGCGCCGACGCTCTCCGCCGCAACGGACGTGCCAGCCTTGATTGCATCCATGGGCGCCAGCCCCGCCTCGGCGAGAGCAATGATTTCATCCGCCATCCGCCGATTCGATCGCGCGTAATAGCCCGTATCGGTGCCGGCCACAATCTTGATGCCCAAGCTAAGGGCCCGGGCCACCATCGCGCGCGCGACCGGCAGCATGGCGCGGCCGCGAATCTGCAGGATTGGATTGTCGTAATCCCCTCCGGGATCGACCAGGTCCTGGGTGGCCGTCAGGGTGGGATCGAGGTACACCCCCTTCTCTTTCATCAACCGAAGGGTATCCTCGCTAAGGTAGGTGCCATGCTCGATGGCGTGGACCCCGGCGCGAACCGCGGCAGCCGCACCTTCATCGCCGTGGGCGTGGGCGATCACATTCAGACCTGCCTTCCGGGCCTCCTCGACAATGGCGGCGAGCTCGTCGTCGCTGAAGATCCTGATGCGCGGGTCGGTGTCGGGCAATCCAGCGCGTTCGGTCGACAAGATCTTGATGCGATCGACACCGCGCCCCGCCATGGCACGCACCATTCGCCGCACGGCGTCCGTTCCCCGTACGCCCCGCCGCAGGTCGGCGAGTTGTGGGAAGTCGATGAAGAATTCATCCGCCGGCCGCGACCTGATATGGTAGCCCGCCGCGACGACATCAGGAATGTCCGTCGCGCCGCCGCGATTGAGTTCGCGCAAGCCGACGTCAGCGAAGTGGTTGATCCCGGCCGAAGCGATCGTAGTGGCGCCGGATTCGAGGGCGCGCCGTGCGGCGGCAATGTCCCCCACATGCACATGTGCGTCAACAAAGCCGGGCAGTAGCCAGTGCCCCCTCAGATCGATGACGCGGCCCTGCCGGGCCGGCGTCTCGCCGTGGCCGACGCTCTGGATGCGGCCGTCGGCAACGACGACCGTTGCGTCCATCAACGGCGCGTCGGCACGGCCGTCGATCACGTTGGCATGCACGATGATGAGGGACTCGGCCGGCGCGTTCTGGGCGGGAGCTTGCGCCGCCGCGGCGGCCCACGCAAGCCCCGCTACGAGAAAGCCATGTGCCAAGTTGGCAGCAACGCTCATGTCTTGCCCTCCCCTATGCCCTCAACGCGTTCTCCAGCATGCTACGCCGCGGCCCTACCATAGGAAAGTGCGGGGCCTGGGCCTCGGCACGGTGCCGTTTTGCAATTGCTTGAAGTCATTGCAACTCAAGCGTCGATTGCATGACCACCACGACGTACGGATTCCAGGTCGAAAGCAGCCAATAAATCGTCGCCCGTTTCGGCTGCCCAGGGCCCGGCGGCGTCACATCCTGGGTATATCGAGTCATTACGAACGGTGCGTAGAATACGCCGGGCCATGGCGTGCCGGATGGAAGTATTTGCTCATTGGTCAGGCCGGGACAACCGGTGAGACTGACGTTTTGGATGAGCGTGCAATTGAGCCCCGGATCCTGGACGGCACTAAGCAGAATTATCGGTGTCGACCAAGGTCCCCACGGCTCCGGCGCAAAACGCGCTTCGACAACCCACGGGACACAAGTGTAGAGCAAAAGCCAAGAGTGGAGCGGCGGGTTCCACGTCACCGAATGCTCACCGACGCAGCGTTCCTCCGCAGGCTCCGCCGCGAAAATTTCCGCGCCTGTCGGCGGCATCCATTCGCCGGCCGCGTTGTGCCCGCTCTCCCATTTCTGGCGCGTGACCCAGACCGGATGGCCAAATTCATGGCCGGCGAAGAACAACCACGTCTGCGGATTGTCGAACGTCGTGCGCGGCGCGAGCGCCAGATAGGGAATACTGGCGCGATAGCGAGGCACGCCGAAGACCGGAATTGCCGATCCAAGCGGGTGGGGGGGCGCAACTCCAGGTGGCGGATTCGCAGCGCTGGCATAGACGAAGCCGCTTGGCATGTTCGTGAACAACAGGCCCTCCCGCGGCGGCTGCCAGTGAAAGTCCAGCGGGCTGAGTGCTGACGCCCCGGCGAGCACGCTGCGTCCGATGCTGCTGTTCTGAGGTGTCTCGAGACAGGCACCGGGTGCCGGCAGACGAAGAGGCGTGCGTGGGTTTGGCGTTAATGCACTCGGCGTAAGACAATGGTCGGTCCAGAAAAAGGCATAGAGCTCGTTGTCGAAAAACACGCCACCGGTCGGCACATTGAACGACCCCTGCTGAATCGCGGGCGTCACGGTTGGGTGCGCGAATTTCTTGGGCGCCGAAGTAGCAAGCTGAAGATCGAGGCAGGTTGCACTGTTGGGTGGGGTCGTACGCGACGTGTAGCCAAGCGCGTCGTCTGGCGGCACTGTCGGTAGGCTGTTCGGTGGGTGATCCGGCAGTGTCGGTAGGAACTGCAGCGCGCCATCACCGAATAGGAAATAGAGCGGGCCCGACCCGGTGTCGACCGGAAAGCCGAGATCAACGCCCGCCAGCCCAAAATTGGACAGCGTCTTAGCGGCCGTCGGCGTGCCCGACGTTCCGGTGTCCCAGATGGTTTCACCAGTGAGCTGGCACACCACGGTGCTACTGCCGATCAGAGAAAGCGTTGCGGCACCGCCAGTGGTGGGAAGTAATGCGGCGATGAACATCGTACTCGAGAAAATGAGCCCGCGAGATATGGGCATAGGTACCTCCTCGCAAAATTTTCAGCGGATGACGAAATAGGGTGAGTTTAGCGATTTCGAACCTCGCGTCATCGTAGCCAAAAAAATATCACATTGTGGATCGATAAACTGTGATCCTCGTCACTCGCAAGCGAACCCGGCAATGTCCCGACGCCGACGGGATCCCAATCCCACGCCGCCTCCCGCTGCGCGGCGCGCGCTGGAAGGCGGCCCGCTCTATACCGAAAGAACTCTCGAAGGCGGATCCCGATCCGCTGCCGGCCGTCAAAAGACTGGCTAAGCGTCTCTCCATCAATCCCGATCGTTACGGTCGCAAGAGCCTGCTGTTCGCGTGGGCCGAGGCGGGCCTTATGCGAAGTGCGCCGGCGGCAAGATAGGCAGCCATTCGCGAAGCGCGGCCAGGAGCGGCAGTCTTACCGAAAGCCGACCGTGCTGCCAGCCCAGCAAGGACGAACCCTCATATGCCCGAATTGCCGGATGTCGAGGGCTTCAAACGCGTACTCGCAAAGAATGCCCTGCGCAAGACGATCGATAACGTCGTGGTGAGCGATGCACGTATCCTCGGCAGGCTGCCCGTCGAGACCTTTGCCTCCCGCCTCCAAGGCACCCAGCTCGTTGCAGTCCACCGGCACGGCAAGCACCTGATGGCGAATATCGATCGGCGCGGCTGGCTAACGCTGCATTTCGGGCCGGCAGGGGCGCTTCAATTCGTTGAGAGCCCTTCGGCGGGCCGATCTTCACCCGGGTCCGACTCGATTTCGCCGACGATGGTTCTCTTGCTATACCAACAAAAGAATGATCGGACGTGTTGGCCTCGTTGAGGACGCAGGCGATTTCATCGTGGCTGAAAAGCTAACCGGATGCACTCGACCGACGGCTTGATTTCGGCGCGTTCAAGGCTGCGCTGCTCCGCCTCACACGCGACGTGAAATCGGTCCTGATGGAGCAGCAAGTCATCGCCGGCATCGGGAATATCTACTCGGACGAGATATTGTTTCAAGCGCGGATCGACCCGACCGAGCGGAGAGACAAGCTCTCACCCGCCCAACTCAAGCACCTGTTTGTAGAAATGCGCCGCGTCTTGAAGACTGCAGTTGCCCGCGGCGCCGGCTCAGAACGGTTCGTTGACCGCATGCCCAAGGGCTTCCTTCTGCCCGAGCGCAACAGGGGAGGGCATTGCCCCCGTTGCCGATCAGTTTTGAAGGTTTTTAAGGTCGGCGGCCGTACCGGCTATTGCTGTCCGCGCTGTCAGCAGGGCTGCTGACGTCATTGGGGATCGCCTGCCCGCTTGAACTGATTGGCAAAAAGCCAACGAGAAACACCGAAGGCCAATACCGGATTTCGCCGAGCACATCGGCTTTCGGCTTCCTCGTCGGAGTGTTGGGCGGCCACACACCGCGATTGATGCAGGTCGTTGATATGGGTCAAAGACGCCGCTGACCCGCAGAGGGTACTGAGCCCTTGTATGGCGCGTCAGCTCACCGGTTATGTTGGCTTGGCAAGAGACGGAGAACAAACATGGCTCAGACAGAAAATCCGACGACGCCGGCGGTAACGAATTCATTGGCCCGTCTTGGCAATGCCGGGACGCAGCGCGTCGAAGCAATCCGTGACATGCAAGCTGACGTATTCAAGGAGATCCAAGAGATAGGCGAGCACTGGACGGCTCGCGTGAAATCGGAAACCGACCTTGGTTCCGAGTTGCTCGGCAAGTTAAAAAACGCCCGCTCGATCCCGGAGACCGCGACGGCATATCAAGAATGGGCGATCCGGCGCGCTCAGATGGCCGTCGAAGACGGTCAGCGGCTCTTGACGCATAACGCCGGCAGTTCCGTATGATTCGATGAGTTGATAGTTTGCGATGGTAACCACGCGATGACCCCACAACAAATACACTAGTCTTGAATGATCTGATAATAGAATCCGGCGTCGAGGAAATTGACCCTGGAAAACACCCCAGATCGCCCGCAGTCGCCCAATCTCTCTTATCAGCAGCGTGTCTTGTATCCGCAGCGCGCATCGGCAGACCTGGTAAAGCGAATCCGGAAACTGCGATGGATCGGTATGGACGAAGAAGCGGACCGACTGCAGATTCTGTTGTCCAGCATGCCGGCGGAGCATCGTGTGGTTGTCGAGTCCCCGGACACTGATTGAGTGTCTCGACGTGAGAGAGCAGTTGATACGTTAGCCCATGGAGCACCGACGCGTCGGCACCGCTGCAGCGAGTGAGGACATGGTGCAAACGCCTCGGTCACGGAATGATCCTTTTTGCGCGAAGTTCATCGAAATAGCGCAGGAACATTTCCTGACTGTCCTGAACCTCGGCGAAGCCATATTGCTTGGCCTTTATCGTGGATGAGATGACATCGAATGTCGGCGAGAACACGAAGTTACCGTACTCCCAGCGAACAAGCTGCCTATAAGGAATTGGCCGAAGGTTATGTTCCTCGACTAGGCGGTCCCACAGGAGTCCCTTGTCTGACATCATATGCACCAGGTCGATCTTCTGTGCCTGCGCGGTTTTCATTCCGAAATGATCGGCAATCGCGGGCCACATGTCCTGCC
>JASHYD010000101.1 GCA_030043175.1 Xanthobacteraceae bacterium
AAGGGGCGCTGGGTGCTCGACCTCGTGAGTGGGCGCGATATCTCCCAAAATCTTAACCTTCCATAAGGGGGTCAACATGAGCAAGGCTGGACTTTCCTTGGTGATCGCTGCGGTTACTGTGCTTTCCGCGGCCGCATTCAAAATCGTTGCCGCTAGCGTCGTCCCGCCCGCACTGGCCGCCGATGCCTCGAACGGCATGCGGGTGGCGGAGCTGTGGTGCGCGGCCTGCCATGTGGTCACCGTGAGCCAGCGGCAGGCCAACGCCGATGCCCCGCCTTTCGAGGAGATCGCCAAACGGCCAAATTTCAGCGAGCCGGGCCTCGTGACATTCCTGCTTGATCCTCATGCCAAGATGCCGAACATGAATTTAACCCGCATCGAGGCCAATGACATCGCCGCCTACATCGGAACGCTGCGTTAGCTCTGGTGCTAAGGTTTTTGGTCCCAATTGGAGTCCTGTGCGTCCGCACCACCGAAAACCCAATCGGCTGCTGTTCAGGGGGTGTGTCGGAGAGATCCCGCCGTTGCCGGCATACGCTCACGGAATGGGAGGAACAGGTCGGCACCGAGAGAAGAATAAGTGGATCGGCCTGCCCACGGCGGACAATCCAGATTTCTGACCGGAGGAGAACCAGGGTCCGCCTTGAGATTTCGCCCGAAGGTGACTTCGACTGGCTGCAATCGGTGCGGTTCGAAAGAACAAAGCTGTTCATAATCAGGAGTGCCCCTTGGCCAAAGCAAGATTTGTACCGCCGCGATCCTGGCGCTGGCGCAGTCCGGTCGACCCACAATAGATCTGCCGACGCAACCGCCCGACGCGAGTCCACTCGAACTGCGGGTGCTGGGCGGGAGCACAGACTATTCTATTGTCCATCCCAGGACAGCCTCCCCGCAGGAATTGCCGACTTGGCGCATTCCAAACATACCCCAATCGGGAGGCTGTCCCTCAAAAAGTTGCTCGAGAGCAATGACGCAAACGAGCCATTCTGGCTATGCTGCCCCAAAGGAGCAAAAGGATCAGTCCTATGAAACTCGTCATGGCTATCATCAAACCTTTCAAACTTGACGCAGTCCGAGATGCGTTGATTTCGACTGGCGTGCACGGGTTGACTCTCACGGAAGCCAAGGGATACGGGCAACAGAAAGGCCGCGCGAGTGCATCCAGCGGCTTCGAGCATACCGTGAGCTTCGTGCCGAAAATTAAAATTGAGGTCGTAGCTCCGGACGATCAGGCAGAAAACATCATTGAAAGCATCAGGCGGGCTGCGAGGACAGGAGATATTGGCGACGGCAAGATCTTCGCCCTCACGGTCGACGAGGCCGTACGCATTCGCACCGGCGAAACCGACATTGCCGCGCTTTGAGTCGGTACCCGGGCCTGCTGCCGCAGCCCGTTCCCTGAAGCGAACCTACGACTGTGTATTTGTCGCTTGCCCATGCCACACCGGCCTTGCCGTAAAGCAACGTGTGGTCAATCGCATAGCCGAGGCGACCAGTGACGCTGGGGAGGAAGTCGGTCCTCGAGCTGACCACCGCCTGGTCGCCGGGAAAGCCGGCCGGGAGGCCGACACTCGTGCTGCCTTTCATTGTTGCGCCAGAAGCGCGGCACTTTGGATGCCGGCCACCCAATTGGGCGCGAATTGGGAGTCGCACCCTAGCTGTCCGCCGATCACGGCCCCGCTCGGGCTCACATGCGCAGTCGTCGTTCCGACTGTGGTGCCGGCGCCGAGGATGCTGTCCTGGGCGAGCTGCACTGGGTCGGTGATGTCCTTGCTGGCGAAGCCGCCGCCGGCGTGCAGGCCGAAATAGCAGCTGCTCCAAGAGAAGGCGGGTACCGGCCCGCTCGGCGGCGCCTTCACGCCTAGGTCGGCGGCAACTGCGGAGCCCATCAAGCTGGGCATCGAAATCATCACAGCGGTAAGGAGTGATGTTCTCATCGTCTGATCCTTCGTTTGCACGCCGGCTACATGGCAAACCGGGCATGAAGAAGCAGGGCGTTATTCTGGCGGGCGCCGACCGTCGTGCCGTCGAACTTGTTGTAATAGGTGTACTGGAGACCGATGCGGGCGTTGAGCCACGGCCAGCCCGGCGCTTGGCTGGCGCCGAACGGGATGTAGGCGAGTTCGCCGATGAAGCCGTTGCTGTTGGGGCTGAAGCCGCTAGCGAGACCTGCATACAAGATCGGATCAGATGAACCCGATATGTCGAAATATTGGCCCGTCAGCACGAACCTGTTATCCGCGCCATACGCGAGGGACGCCTGCAGGTGGAGCGAATTGAGGAAATTCGACGGATTGGCAGACCCGCCGTTGGCAAACGTCGCGTCGAGCTTCTGATTTTCGTGAATGTAGCTTCCGCGCAGGGGTGAGCCACCAGTTGCTACCCTGATACTGATATTGCGTGTCAAAGCCTACGTCCGTGTATTTGTCCGACTGCGCAAACGTGCCCATCGTTCCCGTGGCGAAAGTCGGGTCGATCCACGGATTGATCGCCGAATACATGCCGAAGGTGCCGACCATCAGTGAATGAGGTCCCCATTGCGGCTCGACGGCGGCTCGCCAATAGGGTGAAACGCCGTCGATCAGTCCTGGCGCGTCGAAGGGGTCCGTTCCAACTGCATTCTGGGCCCGGAAACCGAGCGTCCGATATCCGGTCACTTCCAGGTAAAGCAGATCATTGACAAATGTATAGGCCCCGACGCCGCCGACATGGGCCGCAAGAGCGCCCACAATTAAAGTGGCCGTTGGCGGCGTCGATGCAATCGTCGACGCCGCGTATGGAAAGGCCCAGGCCGGCGTTGTGTTCCACACGTCTTGGACGGTCGGATTGTTGTTGGCCGTGATGCCGTAGATAAAGTCAAAGGGACCAGCGTGCGCGGTGCTGGCATAGCGGATGTCGGTATTGTCCCATGTCCAGGTATGTCCGAACGGATCAGAAAATCCCCCCGGACCGACGGCATTATATGTAACCTGCGCGAAGGCCCCGATATGATCGGTGATGGCCCCGCCCCAGAACCCGCTGACCGGCGATAGCACCGTGTTGTCGTTCTGCGCGTACGGCGACGTT
>JASHYD010001007.1 GCA_030043175.1 Xanthobacteraceae bacterium
TCATCCCAATCCCAGGAGTCATTCTGGTGATACTGGAAGTATCCCTTGATCTGTCCGGTGTTACCGTCGAGCGCCACTGTTGACGAGGTGTAGAGATTGTCGCCGGGACGCTGATCCCCCATCCAGGGACCGCCGTTGCCGGTGCCCCAGAATGCAAGATTGGTTTCCGGATCATAGGTGCCGGGCACCCAGATCGAGCCGCCGCCGGTCTTCCACTGATCGCCCTGCGGCCAGGTTTCGCTGCCGGGCTGGCCTGGCTCCGGAACCGTGAAGGTTCGCCACGCTTCTTTGCCGGTTTCCGGGTCATATGCGGCAATGAAGCCGCGGATTCCCAGCTCGCCTCCCGATGTCCCCATCATAACTTTGCCGTTGGCGACGAGCGGCATGATCGAGGTGTAGTAGCCGTTCTTGTATTCGGCCACTTTCGCGGTCCACACTTCCTTGCCGGTCTTCGCATCAAGCGCAACAAGGACCGCATCGGCTGACGCGAAAAACACCATGTCGCCGTAGAGCCCGACGCCGCGGCTGGTCGGATGCAAGTTCGTCAAATCTTCAGGTAGCGGTCGCTTGTAGCGCCACAGCAGGTTGCCGGTCTTCGCTTCAATGGCAATGACCTGATTGCCGGGCGTCGCCACGAACATCACGCCGTTGTTGACGATCGGCGGTGCTTGATGGCCTTCCACCTGGCCGGTCGCGAAACTCCAGACAAGCTCGAGCTGGCTGACGGTCGCAGGGGTAATCTGATCAAGCGGGCTATAGCCCCAGCCGTCATAGGTGCGTCGGAACAACAACCAGTTGGCATCCTCTGGCTGACGCAGCCGCGCGGCCGTGACCGGCGAATATTTTTGGAGGACCTCGGGCGTCGGCGGCGCCGGCGCCGGCGACGCGGGCGCGATGGTCTCCTGCGCGAACGCCGCGCCGATGCCCGGCGCCGCGATCACAGCAGCGGCGCATAAGAAGCGCCGAATCAATCTTGTGGTTTCGAACATGGTTCTGCCCTCCTTGCCGTACTGTGCGGGCGCCTATCCTCTCCCGCAAGCCGAACTGGGCAGCGGGCCCGTCGCGCGGGTTTGCGTTAGCGGTTCTTGAAACACGCCGCGGAATGTTCGGCAGCCGCTTTTCACTTTGGCATGGCGATACGGCGAATTGAAGGGCCTGATCGAGCAACTCCTAATGGCCCCGTCACGCGGGCGCGATACCGAGCCGTCCGATAAAGGGTTTGGCGACGACAAGCTTGCCATCCAGGATTTTCAAAGGAAGCGCCGCCAAACCGCGCGTGGTGGGACCGTCGATGATTGCCCCTCCGTCGCGCGGATTGTACCTCGAATTGTGACAAGGGCATTCGAAGGTCTTCTGCTCGTCGATCCAGCCGCTCACCTCGCAGCCCGCATGGGGGCAAATCGCCGAATACGCGACCACGCCGTCGGCCGCCCGCTCGCGCGTGGCTCCGACGAGCGTTGCAGGATCGAGTCGAACGAGAAGCACCTTGTTGAGCCGAGACCCATTACGGATGAGGCTGGTGGCCGGCTCCATCGGCCAGGCGATAAGCTGGGGCGCAGCAATGTCACGAGGCGAGAGGCTCGCTGGGGCAGCAGCGTCAACGGCGACCAGATAATCCCCCTCCTTGGGGCGCTCGTCGGCCGGCTCCGCCATTGCCGGCGCGCTGGCTGTGCGCAGTGCCGCATCCACCCCAAGCACGCACGCAACCGTAAAGACATCGCGACGGTTCGCCTGCATCTCACGACCTCGCCTTGCTCTGGTTGGACGCTTCCACCACATGACGTCATCTGGCCTCCCAATAACTCAAATACGATAGCGTATCGCGACCTGTGCGCCAGGGGCCAGCCGCGATGCCATTATGCGAAAGCGAGAGCGCGAATCCATCGCAGATTTCATCAGCTCCTCGTGGTTATATCCAGAAACGAGCGGGAGACGGTCCACCGCACCCGAGGGTTCCTGTTTCCGGTTGAACCGAAACGATGCAACCGATGGAGACGATGTAGCTTGGACGACTCTCCAAAAATCGCTAGTTCCCCGCCTGTTTTTGAATTTGCGAAACATCGATGCGAGAGAGACGGCGCGTGACGACACCTATGCCAGCATTGGCCAGCGATGACTTGCGGCGACGGCATCCGTTGGCGCCCAGACGTCGCCAGAAGGCCCGGCAGGCAGCGCCGCCCGGCGTCCCGGCCGCTGCCGATCCCATGACCAAGACGGTGCAGCTGCGCCCAATAAAGCTTGCGGGAGGCGAAAGGAACTGGGACGAATGCCTCGAACTGCTGCCACTAATTCGATAACGCGGCTCCGCTTTGGGCCATCGTCGCGACCGAGCAAGAAACGCTTTTGTCCGTCGCAGCCCTGTGCCACATTCGAGTATTGGTTCGTATCGTCAGCATTCGAAAAAAGGGAGGAGACCCATGCGTGACAAGAGCTTCCGCAATCTCATCGTATGCGCAGCACTGGCGTCCGCTCCAGCTATAATACCGTTGGCCGCATCCGCACAGGCGCCCGCCCCAGCTCCGCCGGCCCCGCTGATAGCGCCCTCGTTGGTACCCTCTGCCACCGTCAATCTGATGACGGCGGAAGGTTCGGCCGCGTTCGGTGCCGTCTGGCGAACCGCCGAAGCCCGGGTCGTCGAAGTGGAGCCGATGGCCGGCCGTATGCCGGGCTACGACAAGTCGTTCGACATGCAGCCCCATGCGGGCGAAGCAAATTTCGATGATTCGAAATGGACAGTTATCGAACCCAAGGGCCTCGCCGACCGGCGCGGCGGCGGCAAAACGTCCTTTCTGTGGTACCGCACGAGCCTCACCATCCCGGCCAAAGTCGGTGACTTCGACACCACCGGGGCCAAGGTGGTGTTCACCGCCTATGTGGATGACTATGCGGAGGTGTGGATCAACGGCCAGATGCCGCGACGCAGCGGCTACCCGAGCCCTGCCACCGTGCAAGGCCTTAACATGCCCAATCGGGTGGTGCTCGCTGAAACCGTAAACCCCGGGGACAAGTTCCAGATTGCAGTGTTCGGCATCAATGGCCCGATCTCGGTCGCACCATCTAACTTCATCTTTTTCCGTGACGCCAAGGTGGAGTTTTACAAATAGTCGAAGCCAGGCGCATTCAGGCGAATTGGAGCCGGCGATGCGTGCAGTCTTCCCCCCTCCCTGCTGGGAGCAATTCGATCGCAAGGTCTCCTAACAAGGCGAGGAATTGGGGCCGCAGTTGCACGAAGGGGGGCCGCTTTGCGAGCTGCCCCGTCAGGATCGTCCATCCTTGATAAACACCGGGCTTTCGCGGCCGCTGTGATCCTTCGGCGCGGCCTTCAACAACGCGCCGAAGTCGCTTGGCCGCAAAGCCCAAGTACCCGGGGACCCTCGCGCGATAGATCACTTCGTAAAGCCGACCTGCCTTGAAAGGTTCACCGTGAGGTTGCGGCCTTTCCGGGCAACCGCCAAATGACTACTCGGCGTTCGGGATTGGAACGCGAGGTTTTTGTTCCTTGGCGCGCACCATAAGTGCTGGAACAAAACCACCAGCGAGGGACTTTCAACGCGTGCTGACGGTCGGGTACGAAGTGGCACCGGCGTCGTCAGGGTCGCTGCGGACCGGTGAATGGATTTCAGCGCTCCCCGCCGCAGGTGCGCACGGCCTCACATACTTCGATTCATGAAAGCGGATCGCTCTCCTGTCGTGGGCACCCGCGGTACCACTTGCAAGCCCATGGAAATTTCGGCATCCGCTGCCGGGTCGCTGACGAAAAGCCGCACGGTTGCCGGCGCCCCTGGAAGTGCCGTATCGATATCGGGTTGTTTGCGGCCTCGCTCTCCCGCGATTCGCTGGCATCGGCACCTCCCGCTCGTCTCGGGATGCAAAGCTTTTCATGCAAAACAGGCTTGGATCGATGAATCAACAATTTGGCCCGTGGCTCTATATGATCTCGATTTGGGCCCTCCCCGCCATCGTTGCGATTACATTCCACGAGGCGGCACACGGGTTCGCTGCCCGTCTCTTGGGCGACGATACCGCCTGGCGGCTCGGCCGCGTCACCTTCAATCCAATAAAGCACATCGACCCGGTCGGGACGATTTTCCTGCCGGCCGTGCTGCTCCTTCTGCGCTCTCCATTCCTATTTGGCTATGCGAAGCCGGTCCCGATTAACTTCCGGGCATTGCGCCATCCGCGGCGCGACATGGTGTTGGTCGCGGCGGCAGGCCCTGGCATCAATATTGCGCTCGCCGTGGTCGCCGCACTGTTATTCCACTTTGTCGGCTACTTGCCAGGCGCTGCCGCGCAATGGGCTGCTGAAAACCTGAAGAATGCACTGATCATCAACGTCATTCTGGCGGTATTCAATCTGCTGCCATTGCCACCGCTCGACGGTGGACGAATCGCCGTGGGATTGCTCCCGGACGGGCTCGCCCTTCCGTTGGCTCGGCTCGAACCCTACGGGATGATGATCCTCATCGGCGTTCTTTTCATTCTGCCAATGATTGGTGCGCAAATAGGCCTTGATCTGAGCATCGTATCGCATGTGATTGCTGTCGTAACCAGCGAGGTCGTTGCGGTCATTTTGCGGCTAACCGGCTATGGCTAGGCTGAAACATAGCGCCGCGCGACAGCAATATTCGGATTGGACTGCTCGCGGAGATCGCTTCGTCGCCCGTTCCAGATACGCACACGCTAATGCCGATTGAAGGTCTTGCCCGGCATACCGCAGCTTTGCTGCACCTTGCCTGAAGACTGTGCGGTTGGCCCGCTCCTGTTCTCGCCTCCTGCCGCGGGCACGGAAGCTATCGAGGTATAAGTGCGGGGCGATCGCGCGCCATGGTCGAACACGACCAACAGGTGACATTTACTTTCACCGCGTCGGCCGCAACTTGCAAATCCACCGGGACCGTCAACCACCCGGACAAAACCGGGCTGCTCTCGTTTTGGCCGCCACGCGGCCAAGCAAGCGCGAGAAGCTTGGAGGGGGAACCTTCGACTTCCTCGGCTTCACGCATCGCCGGAGTTGGTGGCGACTGTCCAGAAACTTGGGGCAACTGCGTGAGGCAATCGCACTACCATCGGTCCGGTAGGGAACATTCCCGCCAACGTGGAGAGCCGCATGGCCGAGATCGCGAGGACGCGCGAGCCAAAAGCTATGGAGGATCGGCGATGCTGGTGTTCACATGCGGCGGGAATATCGCGGTTTGCTAGTTGCGTGCGAGCCCGGACCTGTCCGCGCGGGGGTAAAGCCCGCTCACCGCCGTGTCGACGACCCGCGCACTGAGCGTTTGAGCGAGATCGCGCCGCGCTGCGACTTTGGCGTTTTCAATGCAGATTCGAGATCGTGAAGATGCTTGCGGGTGGCCACCAATGCATCGGCCTCGATCGCTCGATAGCGCTCGACCAGTTGCTGCCCGAAAGGCGTCAGCGTCGCACCGCCACCATGGACGCCGCCCGGCTGAGCGGCGATGACCGCATCGCGAAAGCAGTTGTTCATGTCGTCTACCAGCAGCCAGGCACGCCGGTAAGACATGCCAAGCGTTCGGCCTGCCTGTGAAATCGACCCGGTCTTCTCAATGGCTTCGAGCAGGCGAACCTTACCGGGCCCCAAGGCACGGCCGCTACCCAAATCTACTCTGAGCGTAAGTTTTGGCGTGTCCATGATCGCCACGGCTCGAACTCGCATTGCAACACCATAGCATGTTCGCTAATCCCCCAGCTGACGAAAGTTCTTAGCAAGCCGGACGGATAGCTCGTCAACACCCAGATCGAAGGCAAGCTTCTCGTACACGCGCAACGATGACTGGAGAGTGCGTCCGTGGTGCGCTCTCAGCATCCGTGACCGCAGGCAAGCGCGCTGGTTCCGGGGGCCGAAGGCTTGTCGCGCGTTGAGGAGCGGCGCCGAACGGCGGCCGACCGTAGCGCGATCCTCGATCTTTTCGTCTTGATCGAGCATAATGGCAAAGATCTGCGCAATCGCTTCTCGATACAAGGACGCCTCGGCGCGATGCTGCGCGGCACCAAGGCGGGCATTTTGGTCAGAGAGCACATTGCCGAGGATGACCCGATCGTCGTCGAGCGCGTCGGCTTGGCGCCGCAGGTTTTCAAACAAGCAGGTCGACGCGGCTTACCCATCCGGGCGATGTCCAACGATACTGGCGGGATTGCAGACCTTGACCGGTCCAGCGAGAGCAAAGCGAGAATTAGAAACGGTATTAAACGAAACGTGCAGCCGCACTGGCATGAACATTGCTTGGTAGATGATGCCCGTCATGGGTCATTCCTCCCCTTGGGCCGCCTTAATTGGCGGCCTTTTTTGTGTCGTCTGAATGGGAGACAAAGCCCACGCGCAGCTTTGTTAGGAGACAAAATAGACATGCAGGAAGCGATAGCGGTGAAGGGGACGGGTGAACCACCCGCCAAACCAATCCCAATCGGCGCAACCCATCGGCTCGACGCCCTCGGCCAGCTACTTTATGGCGAACATTGGATCGTGCCTATGGCTAGAGATCTCAAGATTTGCCCGGATACGATCACCGAGTGGGCGTTGGGCAAGTGCCAATTACCGCCCGATAATCCCATCTTCGGGGCGCTCGCTGTCTTGGTTCACTATCATGACAAAGGTCTCGTTAAGGCGCGTCAGATCATGGACCGACACCGGGGCGCCTGATTGGGCCGCAAGCCGGCTCAGGCACAAGCCAGCTCAGGAACGGGATCTGTCGCCGAAGATTCGCTGATCTGCCGAAGATCCGGGCACAATCACGCCTATTTGCCCGCCACCTGCAACAGCACGCATGGCAGCGCAGCCCGCTCGCGGCTTACCGTTTGATCCTCAGGTGCACCGGATAAGGCGAGAACAACGCGTCATGGATTGATCGATCTACTTCGTCCAATGTCCAAGCAAGTCAATTCTCCAAGCTGTATCATGCGCTTATGCGATTCACCATCGCTTGATTATGGCAACCAGGTATCGGCGAAACGGCATTGACCGGCGCAATCTCGGTCCGATTCTAAAGCAGATCGCGGAGGCCGCTGTAAGGGGCGGGGAGGTCGTCTGCTCGAACTCAAATGTCGAGGCCGATCACGTCCATTTGCTGATCGCCCTGCCGCCAATTTGGTGCTGCATCCGTGTGGTGGGCCACATATCGGTCCTGAAGCAAGACAGCAACCGGACAATCCAGAGTAACGGTGGCGCCCTTCACCACCAGCCAAACGCTAAAGCGTTTCCGGCTGGAGCGCTGGGCGCCAAACTCAGGTAGACTGCCAACTGCTGCAGCTTGCCCACTGTGCAAGGTTTAAAGAACGCCAACATGCTGACTCGTCGCACCCTCCTTGCGGCCTCGGCCGCTGCGGTCGCCGGCGCTGCGCTGCGCGGCCAGGCGCAGACGTTAAAAAAGACCCTGCACATCGTCGTCGGATTTCCGGCCGGCGGGGCGACCGATCTGATTGCCCGTATCCTGGCCGAAAGATTACGCGGCCGCTACGCGCCCGCCGTAATCGTCGAGAACAAGCCGGGCGGCGCGGCCCGGGTTGCGGTCGATTACATCAAGAATGCGGAGCCGGACGGAAGCGAATTTCTGTTCACGCCGGATTTTCCGATCACCGTATATCCGCACAGCTTCCGCCGGCTGAGCTACGATCCGTTGCGCGACCTCGTGCCAGTTGCTCCGGTATCGCGATCAACCTTGACGTTCGTGATCGGCCCCGCAGTGCCTCCTGAGGTCACCTCGCTCAAGGAATTCATCGCCTGGTGCAGGCTCAATCCCGACAAGGCCATCTTCGCCACCACTGCGGCCGGCGGCACCCCGCATTTCGTCGGCGTCATGCTGGCGAACGCAGCCGACGTCGATTTGAGCCCGGTGCACTACCGCGGCGGCGCTCCCGCTTTGCAGGACCTCATCGGCGGCCATGTTCCGGCGAGCGTTAATCCGATCGGCGAGACATTTCCCCAGGCCGCATCCGGAAAAGTCCGCATTTTGGCGGTGGCGAGCGCGCAGCGGTCGAGATTCCTCCCCGATGTTCCGACCATGCGCGAGGTCGGCTATGACGTCGTCGTCGAAACCTGGCTTGGCGCATTCGTGCCCGCCAAGACGCCGCCCGTGGCGGTGCGGGCGCTCAACGCAGCGATCAGCGACGCCGTCAGCTCACCCGAGATGATCGAAAGTCTTGCCAAGATCGGCAATGACACGAAATTCCACTCACCCGATGAATTCGCCGCCACCGTCAGAGCCGACTTGGAACGCTGGGGCCCCGTCGTGAAGGCGTCGGGCTTCGTGGCCGACGAATAGAGAACAGAGTAGCAGACCGAAGCAATCTCAATGAGATAGGCGAGCTACCCGGGCTTAACAGCCCCTTTGACCACAAAAGGGAATTTTCTGGACCGGCTAATTTGACCAAATCACACTTGAGCGGGTGTGGTTGCGGTATTTCGAGACGGGCGGGTTGCGCTGCTCTTGACTGGAGAATTAGCTGTGATTCCTTGCCTGTACAACGCGAATCACTAGGAGCCTGTCCGAGTAATCGGAAAACGTGGAGTCGCTGGGAATGGAATTCTCATTGTTGGTCGTTTCCAGAATGATGATGCAAAATTCGACTCCTCTTCTCGGCTTCGGTGGAATCAAATTCTCGTCGAAGTTGGTGATCACGAATATTC
>JASHYD010001008.1 GCA_030043175.1 Xanthobacteraceae bacterium
TCCGCCATATCGGGCGTCTGGTAGAGACCGCGGGTGAACATGAGCTCCCAATGGACCGACAAGCTCTTCCGCTTGAAGGGGACAATGTCGAACGTGTGGGGGTCATCGATCATTGCGAGCGCGCCCTGCGGTGCCAGCACATTGACAATCGATTGTTGATGCCGATCCGTCGCTGTCAGGCCGGCGACATAACGCACGTGCGGAATTCCAATGGCTCTCAGACCATCCTCAAGTGGCTGGTGATGGTTGATGATCTGGTGCGCTCCCATCTGCCGGACCCAAGCGACCGTTTCGGGCCGCGAGGCCGTCGCGATGACCGTCAGGCCGGTGAGCCGACGCGCGAGCTGAGTCAACATCGATCCGACGCCGCCGGCGCCGTTGATGATCACGATTGCGTCGCCAGAGGCGCGTCCGCCGAGTGGCACGGCAAGACGCTCGAAAAGAAGCTCCCAGGCCGTCAAAGATGTCAGAGGCAAAGCCGCTGCTCGCGCGGCGTCGAGGCTCGCGGGCTTGGCTCCAACGAGGCGTTCATCAACCACGTGCAGCTCCGCGTATGTACCAGGCCGGTCAATGACGCCTGCATAGAAGACACTGTCGCCGGCGGCGAACAGTGATGCATCAGGACCGACGGCCTCCACGACGCCCACGGCGTCATAGCCAAGTATTGATGGCGCCCCCGCAGGTGGTGCCGCGCTTGCGCGCATTTTGACGTCAGCAGGATTGACCGAGATGGCCTCGATCCGCACGAGCAAATCCCGCGGTCGCAGTGACGGGGTCGCAATCTCGATGTCGACGAGAGCATCGGCGGCGCTGATTGGACCTGGATGGAAATATCCGACGGCTTTCATGCGCTGGACTTTGTCCGATCGAATGTTAAATGCAGCGCCATCTAGCTCGTTCTCGACGGGTGGGCCGTCATTGTCCAACCTTCGCGACGCACATCTGCGAAAGGAGGGTCAGGTTATCTTCGATGTGCCAGTTATCGGTGATGTGGCCGTTCGCAACCTTCAGAAGGTCGGTCGCAATGAAGTCGATCGCCCGACCATCGCCCTTTGTCCCGCCGAAGGTGCCGGTAAAAGGACCTTTGAACTCCATGTGTACAGTGCTCCATGTGTACAGTGATGTAATAGTCGGCCAAAATCATCTTGCGGACTTCGACTCTTAAGTCCGGCACCGCTGCTCGGAAATTCTTCGACACGAAGGCAGGCCCGTCCGGCCCCTGAGGACGGCCGGGCGGCAGCGTGTGGTCGGTGAAAGCCGGTGAGATCGCCGTTCTGAGCAGGTCTTCGTCACCAGTATTCCAGAATCGGTAGAACTTCTCGGCTGCCTTGATTTCGGTCTCGGATTGAGCGGCTGGGATTGTATTCGCGACAGCAGTTCATCGATTTTTAATTCGTCCGCGGAGACAGGGGCTGCTAACGAAATCCCCGAAACGACTGTCGCTAGGAACGATCTACGCACAGCGATCTCTCCCTCCAAATTCTCAGATAGCGGCTCACCCTGGTAAGCCCGTGACCGGCGGTGGACCGCGGTCGTACACCCGCGTGTTCTTTCGGTCCTTGAGCGCGTGCTCGGCGATCTCATCCTTGCGGGCGAACCACACACCTGACTTGCTTTTTGCGTAAGTCAGGAAACGGTCGAGCGCACGCACCCGGTTTGCATGACCGGAGATGCGGTCGTGCAAGGAAACAACCATCATGCGGCGACGGTGCGCGCCCTCCTCGTAGAGCTGATCGAACTCATCCTTGAGCGCCTGCTCGTACGCAGCCGGGTTCCAGCCCTGGAAGGGAAACGAGACAATGTCGTTCATGTGAAAGGTATAGGGAACCGTGACAAAGTCGCCGCCCTCGAGCTTGACGATGAAAGGCTCGTCCATGCTCGGTTCATCAATATGGTATTTGAATCCGAGCGATAGCAGGATATCGAGCGTATGGGGTGAGTTACGCATCCAGTAGGCATTCCAGCCGATCGGTCGATGGCTGGTCACCTTCTCGACCATCTCCACTCCGTCGGCGATGAACCGTCGCTCGGCCTCCACATCGAGAAAGTAGCTGCTCTCCCACGTGCGGCCGTGGGCCGCGGCTTCGTGGCCTCGCTCAACGATCTCGCGCGCAAGATCAGGCGCCTTCGCAACCGCTTGGCCGATCATGAAGGAGCTGAGCTTCACTTGATGCTCGTCCATCAAGTCAAGGATGCGCGGCACACCTTCGTACACACCGTACTGAAAGAAGGCGTTCGTCGGCAGATCAGGTAAGCCCGTCTTGATCGGATCAGGAATCACACCGCCGGCGCCGGAGATCGGCTGACCGCCGGCCTCGAACATTAGCGAAAAACTGACGGCAAGCCGAGCATTGTTGGGCCAAAACGATTCTCTGACGATCATGGCAGTCTCCTTGAAGACATAACGCTGAGACGCGCGTTCCGGAACTCAATAGATCTCCGCCCGGCTGACCTTCTCATACAGGACCTCGATCATTGGATTGCCGAGGTAGAGCTGGGCGAGATCATGAACGACGTCGGCATCAGGTAGCTCTAATTGATCTGCTCCGTTGCAGATAATCATTCATCCCCGCCGGTGCCGCCGAAGAGATCCAGTCTTGATGACTTCGGTCGGGCTCAACAACCACGAAGAAACGATACGTCGCATCGACGCCCGGCCTACCCCGAGCCGGTGGTCAGCTCGATCGCACGCCACGCAAATGCCGGGAACTCATCGCCGATTGCACTGTTAGATTTTGTGAGGTGTCGCCTGCGGGCTGGGTCAAAGCGACGTAAGCATAGAGCACCTCATGGCTGCACAAACTGGAAATTCTGCCACCCTGCGGCGCACGAGCCGCAGAAGATTTCTAATGGCAACTGCGTCATCCGCGGCGTTGCCGGCGATCGCGCGCACCTTGACTTCCGAATCGGCCCGCGGTCAGGAGTTGCGCGACTCCCGCGGGGTAGCGAACGTATTGCTCCGTGTGAATGGCAAGGAGCACCGTGTCTCCGTTGACGTGCGCACCACGCTACTTGATGCATTACGCGAGCATCTCCATTTCACGGGCTCGAAAAAGGGCTGCGATCATGGTCAATGCGGCGCTTGTACGGTTCTGGTCGATGGTCGGCGGGTGCTTGCCTGCCTGACCTTCACCGCCTCGGTCGGGGGTCGCGCCATCCCCACGATCGAGGGCCTCGCGACCGCCGACGGCATACTGCACCCGATGCAACAGGCCTTCATAGATCATGACGCGTTGCAATGCGGCTACTGCACGCCTGGACAGATCATGTCTGCGATCGGCTGTGTCTGGGAGGGTCATGCGCGCGATGATGCTGAAATTCGCGAGTTCATGAGCGGAAACCTGTGCCGCTGCGCGGCTTACCCCAACATCGTCGACGCTATTGTTCAAGCCAAGCACTCCATGCAGGGAGTCTGACATGCGGCCGTTTGTGTTCGAACGAGCAGAGATGCCGGCAGACGCAGTTTTCGCAGCCTCCGGACAAGAACATGGGGCTCGGGAAGTCCAGCTTCTTGCCGGCGGCACGACGCTGATCGACCTGATGAAGCTCGA
>JASHYD010001009.1 GCA_030043175.1 Xanthobacteraceae bacterium
CATTACGTCGCCGACAAAACGATGCGGCAAAACCACGCTGTTCGAAATCCTAATGCTTACTGTTTCAAGGGGCATCCTTACGAGCAATATCAGCTCAGCGGCGTTGTTTCGGTACATAGAATTGAAGCGACCGACTTTAGGCATCGACGAGGTCGAGAGATTTTTTAACACCAATGACGAGATTACCGGCATCGTCAATGCGGGGCATACGAAACTAACGTCATACGTCATGCGTGTCGAAGAGGAAGGTGGAAAGCGTGTCGTCAAAAGATGTTCGACATGGGGAGGGAAGGTTCTTGCCGGGATTGGAAAGGACGCTGATACAATAGAAGACCGATCAATTCGCATTCAGATGCAGCGCCGCATGAGAGGGCAGGAGGTAAAGCGCTGGCGGCATCGCGACAACCCGGAGCTCGTCCGACTGCGTTCGATGGCGGCGCGATGGATGCGGGACAATGTGAAGGCGTTGGAACAAGCTGACATCGAAGATACGACCCAGGTGCCGAAGGAGCTTGGGGACCGCGCTGCCGACAATTGGAGGCCGTTGCTGGCCATTGCTGACCGCGCCGGGGGCGACTGGCCGGCGAAGGCGCGGGCGGCGGCACTGGCGTTGTCGGAAATTGAAGCGTCCGACACGATCAGCGTACAATTGCTTCATGATATTCGCGACGCGTTCCAGCGGCGCGATGATGAGGGGAACATCATCCTGAGTTTGAAGGAGTTGAGAACTGAAGATCTTCTCGCGTATCTCACGGCGGACCCGGAGAGGCTGTGGGCGGAATATGGGCGGCGCGGCAGGCCTTTGTCGGCGAAGCAACTCGGCGCCTTGCTCGGGAATTTCGGCATCCGATCGAAGACGATCCACCGGGTCGGCCAGTCGGACGCCAAGGGGTACAAACGTGTCCGGTTCGAGGAAGCATGGTCGAGACATCTGCCAGGTGAGAGCAACCAGGACGTGTTCAAGCCCGCGGACGCCGACGGCTCGAAGGACGCATTGGAGGGCGCGGACGCGGCTCATTCACCCTTTCCGGCCCAGGATAGGGATTTCGAAACGTCCAAGCGTCCAAATGCCGATGAGATGGGCACTTCTTCCACTTTTTCGAAACGTCCTGAAGCGGGGCAAGGACGGATCGAAAACTCGCAAGTTACCCCAGAGCCACGCGGGTTTGGACGTTTGGACGTTTCGAAAGGGGAAATTCGGGGGGAGAATAGGCAAAAGTCAGAAGATGGGGCCGCGTCGCAACCGGAAATGGCAGAGGGTGCACAAAGGGCACAACCACAAGTTCAGCGGCTTCACCAGGTCCTCGACCCTCCAGGCCCCGCTTCCGCAAGGTCGGGCTGGTCCCGCTCGGCACGCCATGCGTCCGGTGTCATGTCTCCGACGAGCATGTCTTCCGCCTCGCCGACAGCCGCGTTGTTGGGTGCAAATCCGAGCCGTTGCACTTCGGCGTCTGTGCTGAAGCATGGTTCGGCGGCCACGCACCTGCCACCGGCGTTACAGCAGACGCTAATGCTGCCCCCAAGCCAGGCGACGCGTTTACCTTCGACCCGCCCTCCCCAGGGTCCGACCCGACTAACGGCAATAGCGAACCAACAGATGATCGCCCCTGCTGCGAACGCTGTCATCAGAGCGATGAGGTAATCGCCCCTTTCAACGTCACCGTCTCAAATGGCGTCCTTTATATCGCCCCTACCGACGGCGACCATGGTGACGTGTTCCTTCATCAAAAAGGCGGCTGCCGGTACGCGTGGGGACGGGACGAAGCCAAGCGGCGTGGGCTGAAACAACCGTATCCCATCCTAATCAGGTCCGACGAGGACCCGGCTTAGAGGGAGGACATTGCTATGCCCCGACTTCGACCATCACCAAACGAGCCAAAGCCGCCAAAGCTCTATTTCTGCGACGCCTGCGCCGAGCAACTGATGCAAATCTCCCGCATGCTGCCGCCAGGCCACTGTGCGCGCTGCGGGAGGAAGGGAACACGCGCCGAACCCGTATACACAGTTACTGCCGAATACGGTTCACCACGGCGCTTCGCGATACACCTCCACTGCCAACCGCCCTGGTTCGCAAAAGAGGATGCTCTGCACACCATGCCCGTAGCGACAATCGCACGGCTATTTTTGCAACAGCTGCGGCGGAAGGCGCAAAGGGCGTCGTTTGGCGAGGCGAGAACATCGCCTCCGATGCCGCCGACCGACGCGGCGTAATCGGAGACTGAAAGGAACGAACCCGCAATGAGCCATAAAATTGATATCAAGGCCGCTATCCGCGTACTGTGCGAGAAATACCCGGCGTTGTTTGTTGCCGAACGGTCGATGCCGCATAAGCCGCTGAAGATCGGCGTTCACAACGATATCATCGCAGCCGCAATACTGCCGCCGAACGAAATCCGAGCGGCGATCGGCCATTATCGGGGCCGGCTGCAATATCAGAAAGCCTTGGCCGCCGGCGGTCCACGATTTGATCTCGACGGCAATCCCTGCGGTGAGATCACCGCCGATCAAGCTGCCGGTGCGGTCGCGATGATTGCGCGTATCGAGGCGAAGCGCGTCGCCAGTTCTCAAGCGGCCAAGGTAGCGTGGAGGCAAGCTGCCGGCGACAAAGAGAGCCCACCGAACGGCAAGCCGTCCGTACAGGAAAAGCCGGCGCCGGCAGTAGCCGAGAGCGCGGCGGATGCACCGAAGCGTTTGGGCTTGGCCGATTTGAAAGCAGCCGCCCGCGCTCGCCGCGGTGAAGCCGCTGCGGGGAGGCCGTAGCCCGGGGTCCTACCAGGCGGATTACGCTGCGCTTCGTCCTTTGAACGCTGGCGGCCTGGCGGCCTGAGGATAGTTGCGAATGCATACCACGCGGAGGTTATTGCCAAGGCGCTCGCGGAACATCCTCGGGTAGCGGCCTACATGACACTGCGTGGTTTCTCTCGACTTATCTTGATGACGTTCGAGAAACTATGGAACCGCTTTTGCAACCACCCACAAATCAACATCGCACCGAATGCGGCGGGGAATTGAGTTCAGTCGCTTACCGGGCTCGCAAAGATGCGCGGTTCTGTTGTAACAAGTGCAGGCGGTCGAATTACCGGAAGCAGAAGCGCGCTGTTTCGGAAAAAGCTTCGTGGAAGAAACGCAAGGACGTCGATTCGAACACCGTGCGCACCGTGCAGGCCGCGGCTATGGTCGGGATGTGCCTTGCTGCCGGCTACGTCATCGCGTTCGGCGCCGGGTTGATTTGGCCGCACCGAAAACAATGATAGTCTGACGAGGTAACCGGCTGCGGAGGCAAAGATTGGCACCACCGAAGGCTATCGGAAGGACGACTCCGCGGCGGTCGCGCAATTCGAGGTCCGAGAAGCCT
>JASHYD010001010.1 GCA_030043175.1 Xanthobacteraceae bacterium
GTCGTGTCGAATGTCCGGCACTCCCGAGTTGCTTTGCCGCCGGCCATGATCCGTACGCAGGCGACGATCATCTCCTCGTGCACATCAAGACCGGCGACCCGATCATGTATCACATCCATCGTTTTCCCCTTTCAATCAGCGCTGTCGGCGTGGGGACTCTCACGGATGAATTCTAAGAAACGGGCTCGGGGGGTTGCCCCTTGGCTCAAGTGGGGGTGTTCGAGGTACCCCGGGTCCAACTTTGATACGGGCTCTTCCACACCAAAGGATTGCCGACCTCTGTGCCGACAGCTGTAAAAGTATATGACAGACACGACACGGGTGGAAAACCGTTTCAGTTCACGGTGGGTTGGCCGGCGGCCGGTGACCAACTTTGATGTTTCAGCATCCGGATTGTGCTCCCTCTGCGGTCATTCGCAAAATTGGCGGCCGTTGAAATTGAAGCAGCCCCCGCGGCCAGCACCGGAAGGCGGCGATGGCGCCCGCGGCTCGGCACGCCGCGGTTTAGGCGGGGTTAGTGGAGCCTGTTCCGTCCTGCGCTCGGCAGGCCGCGCGCATTCACCGTCTCGATTGAGAACTTCGTTCGCCGGACAAGTCTTGGCGACGCAGCCGCCATCCTTTTCGCGCTCGTGCGGTCCGCAGGTCGTCTCGCAAACTCCGTCGCGGCGGGCCTTAAGGTCCTCCAGCAATTCCGTTGTGGGCGCGTCAGGAACCTTGGCCGCGTGGGTTCGCGTTGCGAAGTTCTCGATGGCTTTACGCAGCGTCGGAGTTTGCCAGTTTGGGTTGATCGGCGCGAAATAGCAGCCGAGCCGGTGAAGCTCCTTCTTGATCGCGATGACGAGCACGGTAGGATCGACCGTAGCCACATGCGCGCCTGGCGGTTCGTGACGCCGCTCACCGTCAGGCAGCGGGCTGGAAATCCCATTTCCAGCCTCCGCCGTCAGGGTCAGGGCTTGCATGGTCAACGCCTCAACCCGCGCCTCCGCCTGGCGGCGGGCCTGCTCGATGGTTGCGATTTGCAGGTCCTTCGTGCTCACCTCCTCGGCAGATGCGCGAGCTCGAGCCGCGAGATCAGCGGCGGCCTTCCTACTAGCCTGTTCGGCCTCGGCGAGGCGCGCACCCAGCTCACGCTCCCGATCGGTTGCTTCCGCAGACATTTGGCTCCGTCGCGCTGACTCTTCTTGCAACTGCTCGGTCAATTCTGCGACGGTATGCTGCCGGGCCAACACTTCCGTGGCGAGGCGCTCGCGCTCAGCCTTCTCTTGGCGGAGGCGCTCGGTGGCGTCCTGGGCGGCGCGCTCAGCCGCTCGCAAGTTCATTTCCGCCTGGAGCCGTTCGACTTCGACCGCCGCCAAGCGATCACGGAGTTCCCGCTCCCGTACGGCGCGTTCCCGGTCCAGCTGCTGGGCGCGCGCTTCGCGCTCCAACACGTCGAGCAACAGACGCGCATCGGCCGCGTAGAAGCTGTTCGGAAAGCGATCGAGAAAATCGTGCACCCCGGCCGGATCGTTGGCGGCGCGCACGCGAGCCCAGACTTGGGCATCGGTTTCGTTGCGGTTGAGGTAAACCTCGGACAGCAAGGATATCGAGAGTTCAGGCACCTGCTTGCCGCCTGTCGCCTGATAAACGCGGGTCGCGACCTTGCGGAACATGACGCCGATCTCAAGTCCCGGCTCGCGGAGGTTGTCCAGTAAGGCGCGGGTGTACGGGCTGTTCCGGGCCGTGCCATCTTCGGCGACTTCGTTCGCCTGCGTCGAATACGCTACGACTGTGCCGCGCGCCTGTTCGATCCGCGCGAGGCCGCGTGTGATGCCGGCATCCCGATTAGATGCTCGCATTGAGCGTGCTAATTCGGCCGCCAGGGGATTGTTCCGACAAGCGTCGAGCACAAGAATTCTCACGCCCGCGCTGCGTTCTAGCGCACGTTGAACTTCCTCCAATGCGACCAGATCGAAGCGAACGCTGACCTCGTCCTGAAGGCGCGCACCTATCGGCATAAGGTAGTTGCTGCCGTTAAACTGCATGCCGTGGCCCGCGTAAAAGAACAGGCCGATCTCAGCGCCGGTCACGGCGCGTGAGAATTCCGCCAATGCCTGCAAGAAGCTTTGCCTATCGGCATTGATGCGCATTATCACGTCGAACCCAAGGGACCTCAACGAATCGGCCAGGTCCTGTGCGTCATTGCTCGGATTGAGAAGCCGCAACCGTGTCTCGTATTCGGAATTCCCGATCACGAGAGCGACCCGTTTGTCCGCGTTTGCGTAGGTGCTCCAGGTGATAAACAAGAAAATGGCCGTGAGAATGCGCACCGCCAGCGCCGTCATATCCCGCACCCCCGAGATTTGGTCGTCAGCCGTAGTTTCGACCGCGAAAATCATTGGATAAATTGCCATTCGGTCGCTGCGACACAACGACCTGGGACCGGCGCAACCTACAAAATTAGTGCGCCATGATCAATTTGGGTTCAATCGAGATATACCTCGGCAGTCCTAGTCGCTTAATCGTGCTGGCGACCATTGACGACATGTTGATCCCGAACGACCGACCGTCGGCGCGAGTTGTATTACCATCGCGAGCGTCGGGTTGTCCGTCGATTGTGGCGCGTTAGTGCCCATCGGCCACGCAATACCGATGTCAGCGCAAAATCATCGACCAGCCATGGTGGGTGGGGTTGATCAATCAATGATTGTATTGAATCAAAGTACAATTGGCTTAGACGACAGCATGAAGTGAACTTTGCCACTCGACTGCCAATGGCTGGGGCCGATCGTCCCCGAGGCCTCCAAATCAGCGGGCAGGATCTCGACCCTGAGCGTGCTATGTCATAGTCCTTGGGCTGAAAAGTTATGTTAGGCTTGTTCACCGATTAACGCGGCGGAGATTTCCCGATGATCAGACGACGCGAATTCATTGCAGGGGTCGCCGGCGCCGCAGCGTTACCGTTCGCGGTGCGGGCGCGAGAGGTGGTGCAGGTAGTTGGATTTCTTCATGCCCGAACCCGTGGGCCGATAAGGCGCCTGCTCATCGATGCTCAAAGGCTCCCCCTATATCTCTATGTTTCATGTTCCGTATCTGGAGCAGCGCATGCCCAGAGGTCCGTATCATTTAACGATCTTCAGGGGGCCGTCATCCACGCGCAAGTCTTTTATCAAACGGAGACATTGCGAAACGGCCAACTGTCCGATGGGCAGTTTCGAGAGGCGATTACCGTGGCAATTGATTCGCCAAGTACCCTGACTTCCACCCAAGTCAGTACCTGGATCTCAAAGACCGGTCAGAGCCTTCGGTCAAGCCCTCCGATGTCCAACACACACATGATCGGCAAGCCACACGAGGTGCGTGGCGGACATACGGTGTGGACGTTTCAGGATGGGAAGCTTATCAATCTCCGAACACAACTGGCAGGAGGCAAGAAAACTGAGATTGCATTTCGCCGCAACGGAACCGGTGAGCTTCAGTGCTCGATTCGCGCCATTTATGCCCGGGAAATGGGAGTTGCGGGCTGGCATTGGATTTCGCCGGTTTCAGGCGAAGACCTTCAAATTAAAGATATCAAGACTACCTCGTCGAGCTGCGACGTTTCAAACCATTGAGTCATCAGGCTCGCCACGCGCGTTTGGCCGCTCGATCCAGCGACCGATACGGGGATGGCGAGGCCAGCATCAGCTTCCTGATGCTGGACGGACCGACTGGCGGCATCTGTGACGTGGCCCGGCGCTCGGCGCGCGCCGCCAGGTCATCGATAAGCGCGGTCACGCTGCAATTCCTGTGATGCGCCAGGCGGAGGAGTTTCGCCTTGGTGGTCGCTTCAAGGATGAAATGCCCCCGGGTCTTCGTGCCGTTTTCGAGGTGGCGTTCGCGATACTTGGCTTGCTTCTCGGCGTTGGTTAAGGCCATGGATGCTGTCTCCGG
>JASHYD010001011.1 GCA_030043175.1 Xanthobacteraceae bacterium
CGCTTCCGCCTCGTGAACTCCCGTGGAGGCACATACCGTAAAAGGCATTGGCCCTAGCGACCGGAGTCGAACCAGGGCCAATGGGCGATCGGTGACCACCGGAGGGGCGTGGGGAAGGTAGCCACTAATCGAAGATAAAAAAGCATACGCATAAGACGGCAGTCTGTTCGTTGCATAACTTTGAGCGGAAATCGCCTGTGGGTAATGGCTAACGAAACCTAATTGCGGGTTGCGCTGGCCGCACCTCACGCAGCAAGCCAACCCGAGCCGCGACGGCGGTGTTCCTGAACGGATAGGTTCCACTGAGGGCTCCAGATAACGTGGCCATGGCTTCCCTCAACAATCTTCGAGCGCCCTGCGACCGGCCTCAGTAATCCTGACCCGGCCGAGGGACTGACTGCTAGCGTCGGTATTCTCGCGTTGCGTTGTTGCAAGGCCGATGCGGACGAGACGTGCCAACATCCGGCGCGTGAAGCCGTTGGTGAACATCATAGCTTCGCTGGCACCGAACGGGCTGCTCGCAAGTAATCGGAGTGCTCGGGTGCCAGTCTTATCCCCACAAGCGCCAAGCGATTGCAAAAACGCTTAGGTAGCGGCCTTGTAGATGGTCCAGGTCGTCGGCTTCGGCGGTTCGGGTCTCTTCGCCATGCCCGCAGTATCGGCCGGGAGGCATGTACCTTCAATCGGGTCGATGAGCTGGCCCCAGCGCCCGCCTATGCGTCCGATCGCGGAGGGGGCAGCCGCCCAGGAGTGGGGTTGATGTGCGCGGTCGGAGGAGGCCAGGCTTAATGTTCGTAGATCAAACAAGTCGTCGTGCCGTGAGCGACGATGCGGCCATCTTTGTCCGTTAACCTTCCTTCAGCCGTACCAACACGACGCCCGCAGTTAATGACCTTGCCTTCGGCCTTCACGAGACCGGTCTGTGGAGTGATAGCCCGAACGAGAGAAATCTTGAATTCGAGGGTCGTTTGCGCAAAGCCCTTGTCCAACGTGGATAGGGCCGCGAGCCCCATCCAGCTATCGAGCAACGTTGCGGCAAGACCACCGTGAACAGTTCCAAAGGGATTGCGGTGGTTGCTATGGGGCTCAGCAGCGACAACGGCGCGCCCCTTCGAAACGTCAACGATATCGTAGCCGAGGGTTTCGGCCATCGGGTGAAGGGGCAGCGTGCCATCGACCAGCCCTTGAGCAAATTCCAGACCGCTCATTGTCCGCGCTTGGTCGTCGCTGATGACCCCAAAATGTTCTTTACGGACTGCTTGCGCCATGAATTCCACCACGCTCAACGAAGATAATCCGAGAGTCTTGCATTGTGAGGTACGAGCACTCCGTTTCTTGCCCCCAAATTATTTTGCTTGCCCAGGATTTACAGGGCGAGATTTCCCCAGCGGATCGGCTTCGGCGGTTCGGGCTTCTTGGCCATGCCCGCAGTATCGGCCGGTGGCTACGTGCGTTCAATAGCGCCACGTACCCGCGTCAGTTCCTACGCGCCGCATCATGTTTTGCTCGACCGTAGATGGCACGGGCTGAGTGCCGTCGCGCAGCTGGCCGCAGTCGATGCACACCCAGTGGCGCCGGCGCAATGCAAGCCGACCAGGCAGGTGATACGGCAGGTCAACTAAAAGCACCGGTTTGAATCTGACTTGCTGTGTACACTGAGGCTTGGTGGATTTGACGTCAGTGAGATTGCCTCCAATTTCGTGCGATCCCCGCCCCCTCGATGAGGCCGGAGTTTTCGCGAAAGGGCCATCCATCGTGGAGGCCGGCTGGGGCGGAAGCTTCGAAAGCAGCCGGCAGTGCGTTGCTGTCTGCCTTAACGACTGCGGCCGCGAGGCTGAACAGCATTTCCTCTGCCATCTTGCCCTGCTGGAACTGCTCTCTGATCAGTCTGCCGGCGAGTAGCTTACGCTTTCTGTCGGCGCCAGTAACGCGGTTGCCGGTCAGGACATCAGGGCGAGCTGCTGTGAGCTGGGCGCGCAGTGGCTTAAGGTGTTCACGGCTGGTCATTTTGAATGGTCTTCTGTGGTGATCGTGATCTAAGCGATCGCTGTGTGGTTTGGATTTGTCATCGGATAGCTGGGGTCGAAAAGGTTGGGGGTCTAGGGCCTGAGTCTTCAATATCCTTTGAACAATAGGGTATAGGTTGCCGACCCGACGGGCCATTTTCCCCGATGGGGTCACGCACATCACGAACCAATTGGCCTTCATGAGGCAGAACGGGCAGGTCACCTATTTCAACGGCCACATGCCCGTGTTCAGCCATGCCGAGACCGACATCGCCGCCTTTCGCATGATCACCAGCCAGTTCTGCGTCATCGGCCATGTCAAGCAGAGCGATATCATCCGCGCCTTTGGGGTGACGTCGATCAGTGTCAAGCGGTCGGTGAAGATTTACCGCGAGAAGGCTCCGAAGGGATTCTACGCTCCGCGCGTGACGCGCGGTCCGGCGGTGCTGGTGGAGGATGTGGTGAGTGAGATCGAGGGTCGTTTTGCAGGCGGCGCCACTCCGGCAGATATCGCCAAGACGCTGGGACTGAAGCTCAACACCATGCAGAAGGCGATGCGCGAGGGAAGGATCCGCGCGCCGGTTAAAGACGCGCGGAAAATTTGGAGGCTAACACATGCAGGGCCATCTCAATGGCACGCGCGGTGGCGTCTTCATCAGGAATTGCGTCGCATCCAACTCCGCGCGTGGCCATATTGCGTTTCTTTGTATTGCCCAAACTATTCTGATCGGGACATGTTAATGGCCTTTCGGCTATATGAGAGCGGGTCCTGCCAAGCTCCTTGGGTGAGCTTCCGATCTATTAACCTAGGCCTTCGCCTCCAATCACCATTCAAAAGTGAATCTCCATCGCGAAAAATTCCCGTAGACGGAGAAACTTTGTTATGTTAAATTCACATTCGAGGGCGTCCTAGAAAGGAAATGTCCTTTTGGTCGAAGCCAACTCATCAAGCAATAAACCGGAGATCGTTGCAAGAAACATTGAGTACTGTCTCGGCTCTGAACGACTCTGCCCGAGCTAGAATATCGAGCAAAATGGGTTGCATTTAGGGGACGAACAGACGGGTTTTAAGGATCTGGTGATCATGATGATCCTTGGGGGTTATTGGTGGGTAGGGTAACACAGTCTCTTGCTGAAGAGCCACTTACGAATGCTACAACCGAGCACAATATTACGTTGACCTCCACCGTCGGTGCAAACTTTCCTCGGGTGGATCTAGCTACTGAGCGGACAATTGTCACTCGTTCGGATTTTTTTGCTTATTTGTTGCCAACTGAAATTCAAATAAAGATGAACCGCTTCGATTGCGATTGCGCCGGAGAAACACCAGATCGATGCGAGAACGTCAATAATTTGGGCGTAAACTGGAGGCATGTTTCGCGTGAGCCGGTAAGAACCGCAGCACATTAACATCATGCGCAAAGAGCCGCGACCCGCAGCTCGCTAAAATCGCCGGAACTATTCAAATTGAAGAAATCGAGTGCGTCATGATTGAGCGAAGACACGTTGGTCAGCACCGGAGGCAACAGCAGAGGCTGGCTAGCTACAGGGGAGACTGCGGACCGCAAGGTCGCCCTCGACCTAATCAGACGCACACTGTCAGCCTCTTCGGCGGACAAGGGCGGAAAGAGCTACACCGTTGGGAGCGTCATCGAACTTTAGACGCACCGCACACGTATCGCGTTGCCGTTAGGCAAGAGGAGATGGGGATCATGAGCTGGCGGGGGCTCTGCGGTCCCATTTGCCACTTCACGGGCTCAGATGCGCATACGGTCCCATCCCGTTGGTCGAGCGGAAAGAACCATGACTGAACAGATCCAGGCTTTGTTCTGCGAACCACCCATCGTCATCGCCCGGCTCGGCGGTAGCACGACGCCACTCGACTGTTGTGTATGGGAGAAGCCGCCAAATCCACGCTCTGAAGGCGCCACCGTTCTGGTCAGCGACTGGTCGCTGAACGTGTTGACGGATGGATCGATCGAGCCACATAAGCCGGATTTGATCCGCTTCCGCGACGGACCGCTGATCCGTCCTATCTGCCCGTTCATCGAAATCTGGGCCCGGCTCGGCGAACCGGGCAGTGATCCCTCCGTGTGGCGCGATGCGCCGTTGACGCCGACGCTCCTCGCCGACGCCGGGGTGGATCCATCTGCGCTTCGCTTCACCGTCGACGCGCGCAACGCAAAGGTGGCGCGACGGCAGCGAAATCCGGATCTGGTGTACGGCACCTTCCCGTTCGTGATGATCGGTGGCGACGAGCACCAGCCAATTCCGCTGCACGCGGTCAGCCCGCCCGGCGTTCCGCAGCCGCTGATCCCGCCCGGTCGGTCCATTCCGATCGGCTCGGTGCAGGTCCTGCGCAGCCTGTCCGGGCCGCCGCCCGCCAGCGTGCCGTGGCCGCCGCAGATCAATCTGGAAGTGATCCGCCTCAGGTACACCCCGGCGCGCGGCCTGTTGTACGGACCGCCCGCCGCCGCCCGGCCGACGAGCGAAAGCCCGGTGCCGGCGGTGCAGGCAGACAACGCCTTTCTGAATGATCTGGCCGGCTGGTTCGGTAAGGTTGGCGCCGCCAATCCGTCGGTTGAACCCGGAGACACGTTCGACGAGACCAATCCCGGCTCAGGAATCTCGCTCGGCGTGATCGACGACACATGCGATGTCCGGATCGATGTCACCCTGCAATTGCCGGGCATGCCGCGGCGCAGCCTGCGCGCCCATGTGAACGTGTTCGTCGGGCCGCCCGATTTCGCTCCCGATCGGCGGCCGTTCCTGTCCCTCGCCGACGAGTTGAACGACCGAACCGATAGTGGGAGCATGCGCAACGCGTCCCTTGATTCCACCGACGTCGAAGCCTGGGTGCAGGATTTATTCGAGCGTGTTCAGGAGACGGTGTCGCTGATGAACGTCGATTTCTGGCGGCACGCCCGTGGGGTCAATCCGTTGAGCGCGGATGGCCTGCTCGACAAGGCCCTGGCTGATGACGGGGCACTGCCCGCCGAACTGGCGATGGGCAGCCGGGACAAACTGCGCAACCCGCTCGGCAGAGTGGCCCCGGTCACCTCGGACGTGCCGCTGCCGGTCACCGAGCGTGCGCGCGAACGACATCGCAGTTTGGCGGATATCAACGCGCTGAAGGATCTCGTCGCGGAGGCCCCCGACCGAATGAAAACGCTGGTGCGCGCGGCCTTCGAGGTGGACACGGGTGAGAACGGCAGCTCAACGTCGATGCGCATGCCGCCATTCATGCGCCACTCGAACGCATTGCCGCTCACTTTGTCGGCTTGGCAATACGACCTGCTCATGCGCTGGATCGATCATGTAACCAAACCCCCATTGACTGCGGCTGTGGCCGCCGCCGGTCCAGCGCCGCTGTCGCTGGCCGCCGCCGCGCGCCGCGAGGCGGTTCTGCGGCGGATCGGCTGATGACGACGGTGATCGAGACGCGACGTTTGTCGCCGATGACACACCGGTTCCGCTCCGGTGCCGGCGAGCACCTGCTCGTGGTTCCGTTCAGCAGGGTCTTCGACCTTTCCGCGGACGATGCGACGACGCTGGATGCCGACCCGGATAAGCTCGGTGCCCTCGCAGCCTCATGCGCGCAACCAGCCCCCGGCGAGGCTGCGCTCGACCAGATCGTCGAGCCGAAGCCGCAGAGCATCTCGTTGAATGTCAGTTCCAGTTGCAATCTTGCGTGCGCCTACTGCTACGCCGCCAGGGGGAGTTTCGGCGGGGCGCAATCGGCGCCCATGACATGGCCGGTTGCCCGGGCGGCAATCGACCGGCTGCTCGCGGTCGCTCAGTCGGATCGTCCGATCACGATCGGATTCCTTGGTGGGGAGCCTTTTGCCAACCGAAACCTGATCCACGAGTCGGTCGGCTATGCTTCGGCAGAGGGGCATCGCCTCGGACTCGACGTGCGGTTCTCGGTGACGACGAATGGCACTCTGCTGCGCCTGGCCGATCTCGATCTGATGCGCAGCCACCCATTTGCGGTGACGGTCAGCCTCGATGGCGCGGCGAACGTGAACGACGCGCAACGGCCCATGCACAACGGGCGCCGGGGTGCGTGGGAACTCGCGAGCAGAGGCGTCGCGGGGCTGCTGGCCGACCCAGGGCAGGCCAAGCTCTCGGCCCGCGCCACGGTCACTCGGGAAGATATGGACGTGTCCGCGCGGTTAGAGGCGCTCATCCAGCTCGGCTTCCCAGAGGTCGGAGTGGCACCGCTGCGCACCGGGCCAGGTGCGGCGGGCGAGTTGCAGAAGGAGGATTGGGCCGTTTACCTGCAAGAGCTGATCCGTGCGTCGGAGGTTGAGTTGCTGCGGCTCAAGCGCGGCCTGTCCGCGCGTCTGACCAATTTCGCGGTGGCGCTCAAGCAACTACATCGCGGCGCCTGCTCACCATATCCGTGCGGCGCCGGGGGCGGCTATTTCTCAGTGGCCGCTGAAGGACGCTGGTACGCCTGCCATCGTGCGGTCGGCGATCCGGCGTTCGAAATGGGATCGAGCGATGGTCTCGACACCGATCGTCGGCGCCGCTTCCTTGAAGCCCGCCACGTGCACGCGCAGACCGACTGCCGAACCTGCTGGGCGCGCTACCTGTGCTCCGGCGGGTGCCACCAGGAGGCGGAGTCCCGTACCGTGGCATCATGCGATTTCGTGCGCGGCTGGCTGGAGTTCTGTCTGGCCGCCTATTGCGAACTTAGCGGCCCCTTGCCTGGAGGAGACAGACGATGACCGCCGACCTGCGCTCCAAGCTGCTGCCACGCAACGTGGCCGCTCTGCGGCGCTTCCAGGATCCCGCTGCGACGCCGCGCGAGGTTACCGGCAATCCGGTAATGACGCGCCTAGAATCGGGAATCGGCAACTGCTTCCCTGGCCTCGAATGCGATCTGCGCAATCTCGAGCGCCGGTTCTTCCCATTCCTGGAGATCGACATTGACTTCTCGGTCACGCAAGGCGTTATGCAGGTCAGCGCAGTCGATCTTCGCGGGGTCGAGGACGCCGCGAGTAAGGGCAATCTGTCGGCTGCGGATGCTGACAGCTACCGGACCATCTCACAGGATTTGCGCAATGGGGCGAACTGGGCGGTCGGCAACATCGCCGGCGATTTTGGGCCGTTTAAGCAGCAGTCGTTCAACCCTGACGCCTTGACAGGATTGAGCTTCGGGGACCAGCGGCTTCCGCCGGAACCCTGGGCCGCGGTGCGCTCGCTGGTGGAGGGCAAGCCGGTCACGCTCGAGCTGGTACGCAACCCCGCACCTGGCACCATTATGCTCACCGGTGCGCGCTCCCGCTATCTCGACGACACGGGGGCGCTGGCGCGGATGTTCCAGCCTGGCGAACTTACACAGTCGCTGTGCAGTCCATGGACGCACGACTTCCGCGACTGCGCGTGCTTCTACTGGGCGTCGAACCACCCCGATATCGCACTGCCGCCGCTTCCCACCCCGCCGCCCGCAGACGGCGATCCGCGCTGGGACCTTGCGACATCCTGGGAGCGTGCCGACCGGTCTGTCGCGTCGCCTCCGGTGGCCAGGCAGAACGGCAGCCAGGCGGTGGCGGAAATCGCGCACCACGCCATCAACCGCGACTGGCAACTACTCAACTTCGTGCTGGAACGGCGTGAGCGGCTCAGTGACTATATGCCTGGCGAATTCAACGCGAGCCCGTTGCCTGACCGGGCCACCCTGCTCGCGCAACTGCGCTACGCCGCCGGGGTCGAGATCGCGGCTATGCAGGAATACCTGACAGCCGCATGGTCGCTCCGCCCGGCCGAGGGTCAGCCGGAGCCGCTGCTCGGCGATATCAAGGCGGCGTTCCACGAGCTGCTGCGCATTGCGATTGGCGAGATGCGGCACGTGCGCCTGGTCAACGACGTGCTGTCCGGTCTCTCCACGCCTGGCGGCTTCACGCCCGCGCTCGCGGTCGCTGCGGAGGTGCCAGGGACAAAGGTCGGGACGGTGCGGCCAGTGATGCTGCGGGCGGCGACGCAGGCAGCGATCGATGACTTCATCGGTCTCGAAGCGCCTTCGCAGTCGGTAGATGGGCTGTACGGCCGGATCCTCACGACGCTGCAGATGACCCCGGGTGCCGAGGAGCAGCAGCAGACAGTGCGGACGGTGATGGCCGAAGGGCAGGACCATTGGGAGACGTTCCTGGCCATCAAGGAATGGCTCGGCCGCCATCGCGAGGCGGACTATCTGCGCGACGTCAACCTGCAGCCGCCGCCGCAGGGTAACCCGGCGCACCAGGAGCTGCAGAGGCGCTACGCTGGCCTCTTGGACCGCCTCTACAGCGGCTATCAGCAGGGGATTCCGAACGGGGCACCTGACATCAACTCCGCGCGCTCATCGATGCTGGGAGCAACCGGGCTGCAGGGCGCGCTGGACGCGGTAGCTGCCGGGCCGTTCCTCGTTGTATTCGACCCCATCGCCGATCCGCGCTTCACCGCAATCCATCCGCCCTGACCCCGATGACGCGGGCGTCTTGCGGCACAGTGATTCTCGGCGCCGGATCCGCGGGCCTCGCGGCCGCGTTGGCCCTCTCTGGACGGAGCCGGGTGAGGATCATCGCGCCGACTGTTCCGACGGCCGCGGACGCGGCGCGGGTCGACATGGTGCCAGCGGCCTTTCTGGCATTCCTGCTGGAACTCGGTGTTCATCCCTCGCAGATCGGCGTGCGGGATCTGCACGATGTCCGGTACATCGCCTGGACCGGAGCGACGCCGGAGACCGTGCATGGCGCCGCGATGGCCCATGTCCAGCGCCCAGCGTTGGAGCTTGCACTGCTTGCCGCTGTGGAACGGATGCCCGGTATCCGAATTCTTCCCAGTTCGCCATCATACCTGACAGACTCGGACGAACGACTGATCGATGCGACCGGGCGCCGGGCGTTCTCGACGAAGCAAACTGTTGGTTTGGCGGCCCCCTGGATCGCGCGTGTATTTTCGCTGCGCGGTGTCTTCGAAAAAGCGGATCAAGCCTTCCGTATGGCGGCGCTTCCGGCCGGTTATGTCTATCGATTGGCAACTCCGAGGCTACTCTCTGTCGGTGTGGTTCTCAGCAAGGCAGCGGGGCGGCTGGCTCCCCAGGACATTGAGAGATACATTCGATCCGCCGGTGCTGGCTGGGTGATAGAAGACCTGCGCCCGCTTGACTCGATCGAGATAGGGAGGGGTGGTATCGCCTCAGTGCAGTGGAGCTCAGGCCTTTCTCCGATGCTGCGTGTGGGCGACGCGTTGCTGGGGCGAGACTCGCTATCAGCTCAAGGCTTATGCTCAGGCCTATCCGACGCCGCTATGCTAGTGCGTGAAATTAGTCGTTCGGACCAATGGGCGAACCGCCAGCGCCAGCAGCTGATGCGGCACCTTCGATACCTAGCCGCAGCGATCGACCGCTCGCGGTTTCGCGCCGAAAATGCATGGTCTGACTATAGACTTTTCTTGGGCGGATTTTTGCTGACAAGGATTACAGCCTTGACGTAACGGTTTCATCATGAGTCGACGATGTCGATACATCCGGCGCGCCGGTCGAGCGGTTGTGGGCCTCATGTACAGAAACGTCACGCACTACAAAAAGCCAAATGTCGACGCCTCCAGTCAGCCGGTCCACAACGAGCATGGCGGCCATGTTACATGCCGGCTGAATGCCTTCGCTCTACACCCGCACGGCCATCTGGTACACTGAGTCATTAGTCGTGATAAGGCAGCATCTGGTTTTGTTGTAATTGAACACCGTGCGCCGAGCGCTGCAGTACTCAAAAATTCGCGATTCTCCTTTACTGCGATTGCCTTGCGTGATAATCATGCTGTTAATCGATATTATGGGCGCTCACTATACTTAAGCGATGAGGTCGGCGCTGTTGTTCTGAGTTTCGTTTTAAATGTTTTATTATATGCCTTTTGCTTTTACTTTCATTGGCGGTGAGGGCCGCGGCCGCAGACAGCTGCATTCTGATCGATACTGACGCAGATCTTGATGACTATCGTGCAATAGCAGCCCTCGCGTCCGGCAAACAGATCCGGGCGATCATCGTAACTGAGGGAATTTCGCGACGAGCCGAAGGCGCGGTTGCGATGCAGGACTTCCTTCGGCGATTTGAGCTCACGATCCCCGTGCTGCTGGGTGTGAGCCCAGATCCTTACAGGGAATATGAAGAACGGAAGGGATCGCTGGACTGGCGCAAGATTGCTGAGAGCCTAAACGGCGTTCTGAATTCAGTTGGCATCTCGTCACCAGCCGAAAGCGACGTCGCAATCGCGGTCAGACCGTACATAAACGACTGCTCTAAAATCACGCTGCTAATGATCGGACCATGGACCTCGTTCATGAGGTACGCGACGGCGATTTTGCCGAGGATTAATCGCATTGTCGCGCAAGGGCGACCATATTCGGACGAAATCGGCGGAGAGCCGGATGGCTTCAACTGTGTCTACGACAAGCAATCTTGCTTTGCTGCTTTCGATCTTCTCGCTGGTCTCCAACTGCGTGGGCGACGAGGCCTGAGAATAACCTGGGTCGATATCCCCAACAATGCGGACGTTTGCGGCCTAGCCGAGCCCGGTATCGACGAGTCTGGGCAGCGCAAATTTGCTTTTGCGCCCAACGTGGCTTGGCTTGAAAGTCTACGCAATGCAGGAGGCCGGGCAAGCGTCATCGCTGAGATCCTGCAGAACAAGGTGGAGAGCTGGAACAAAACCTCTCTTTGGGACGATCTAACTGCGCTTTACATCCTTCGCCCGGAGATATTTGGGGTGAGAGGCGGGCATTTAGAGCCGTGCATCCCGGCACAATCGGTGCGCGATCTCCTCAAGGACTTTATGTCCAAGGGCTGAATACGGCCCTCAACAAGGCTTGTTTTCCGATTGCCGCCATGCCTGCGCAAGACGCAAATGCGCTTTTCGCGCCAATGCTACTGGACCTCTGTCGCGGCGCCGACAGCCTCGCCGCCCTGGCAGCCGGGCGGAGCGCCCTTACGATTCTTTAGCGCTCTCACGGCCGCGCGGGCGGATATTCTCAGTTCGGGCTCGGAGCGGTGCATGCAGTGCGTCATCCCGCTGTTGAACTGCCGTCGCCCCTTCCATCGAGCGTGAACTGTTCGACCAGTCGGCTGGTAAGCGTGAGCAACAGGGCATGGTCGCCTTTCGGCAACCGGAGCGACCGCGCCTTGCCGGTCGGTTCCTTGCACAGCGCGATCTCGCGACTCTGCTGGTCGGCCGACATCGACGATCGCGCCACCAAACCGAGCGAGGTGAGCGTGAGCACAGCGGAGCCGGGATCCTCAGCCAGCGCCGTCGCATAACGGCCGGGCCAGCGGTGCTCGAGCTGTGGTCCATCCATCAACAGCGCGATCACCAAATTGGGGCCGATCGCGTTCGTCACCGTGAGTACGGGATCATAGCGAGCAAGGTCCTCGCAGATTAGCACGGATAGCGTCGCATGCGCACGAAACAGCATGACGTAACATTCGCGATTGCTGACATCGATCTGTTCCCACCACTTGTAGCGCGGATCGAGAACGTGAGAGGTGGTATCGGCGGATCTGCGGTTACGTGCCCGGCGATCGCGTCACCCAGTCGGCTCTGGTTTATTTCAGCGGGCTGCTGGCGTCCAGCGTCGGAAACATTGCGGCCGGTCGTCAACGGTCGCTGGCCCGAGGCGCTCCCGATCGGCGCCGGTCAGCTGGTTCATTATCTCGCTTTTAACGGCGTCGAAGAATAGCCGCGGGTACGATCTCGCTTGTGGCCGTCCTTCGAGACGCGCGCAAGAGCGCGCTCCTCAGGACGAGGCTGACGATGGTATCGATATGATTCGCACCATGGAAACACTGCACTAGGAGTGTGTCCGAATATTCGTGATCGCCAACTTCGACGAGAATTTGATTCCACCGAAGCCGCGAAGAGGAGTCGAATTTTGCATCACCATTCTGGAAACGACCAACAATGAGAATTCCATTCCCAGCGACTCCACGTTTTCCGATTACTCGGACAGGCTCCTAGATGAGCGCGCTTGCTCGCTCGCTGAACCAGAACGAGGCGAGAAGAAACGCGACGGCCGAAAGCCCCGGTGCCAGCAGGTGCAAATAGATACGCTCGCGACGTACCACGAAGACGATGGGCACGAGCAAGAGCGCCAGCGCCAGTTGCCCGAATTCCACGCCGAGATTGAAGCCACCAAGCGCCAGCAACAGCCCTGATGGCGGAAGGCGCATGGGCCCGAGCGCGGTCGCGAAAGCCAGACCGTGGATCAGTCCAAAGCCAAAGGCGACATTCCAGCGGATGCGGGGCAAAATGGGCCTGACATTATCAATCGCCGCCAGCATGATTGTAACCGCTATGGCTGGATCGACGATACGCGACGGCACTTCGATGATACCCAGAAGCGCGAACGACAAGGTGATAGTATGAGCGATCGTGAAGGCGGTCAGGATTTTAAGCATTTCGACCAACACCGTGCCGAAGCGGTCAAGCGGCAGCCAAGCGATTCCGGTCGCGCGGCGGAACGGCACGACGATCATCAAGACACCAACGAAGAGTAGATGATCGTAACCGATGAGGATATGGTCGACTCCAAAGCTGACAAATCGAAGAATTTCGTCTCTCACGGTTCCCGCGGCGCGATCAATGGCTACCTCGGAATGATCCGGCGATAGTACATCGCTCAGCTCTCCAGATTGCGTCACAAGCGTCAGCAGGCCGCGGTGGGAGGGGTCGAGATCGAAAAGCAGGTTGTACTTCAGGGTGATGGCCCCGAGGCCCCCCGGGCAATCGGCAGTGAAGCGAAGGACCGCATAAGCGACACCAGCGTGGTAATCGACCAGCAAGTCGTCCGGCCGTGGCGCGCAGCCGACGAGCGAAAGGCGGCCGAAAGCGTAAGTCTCGATGGCGTCGCGCCTGGACTTGAGCATGCCCCATGTCACCTGTCCGTCGGGCCCGGCGCGCAGACCGACTGCCGCATCGAGATCACGCAACGCGATGTCCCATTGACCCCTCAACCTGCCATTGGCCTCGAGTTCGATGCGGAGATAGCTGTCGGAAGCGAGATGCGCGCGCGCCGGATCACTGGCGACTGCGGCGGCCAAGCAGACCAGCAGCACGTGCAACCTCACCCATGCCCTGTTAATCGAGAATACTCCAATGCGCAGACCATAAGGCCAACGGATGCGATCCAGCTGGCGCCGACTCGAAAAGTGATGTTCAACCAGTCCCGGCCCGGCGCGTGCGTCGTGCCGATGAGTCCATAAGACACCGTAGACGCAGTCGCGATCGACACGCCAAGCGCGAACACCCATTGCTGCGATCCACCCAGCTCGACCGCGTCTGAGCTGCCGATGAGCGCGCCACACCAGGCCGCAATTACCAAAAGCCAGGCCGCCGCAATGTTCACCGCCGAGGCGGCAGCGGCGCCGAGAAGAAACATCGTCCCGGACAGAAGGAGCGGTGCGTTGAAATGCAATTGAAGCGCCGCGCTGAGATTGGCGCCCAGCAGCGAGCAAATGAGGACAGCGCCAACTATAGACGAGTTGATACGGCGTCTTTGAAGGCCAGTCCATATGGCGAGCGCCAGCAGAATCCCAAGTTGGTCCAATGCAGCCAGGACGTGCAATACCCCTGACCAAAAGCTCCCCAAACTCTCGAACGCGGTGTGCGCCTCCGCGCGGCTCGGCACAAACGCCGTCAGGCCGACAATGGCCGAAGTCGCATAGCCGCAAGCGGCTCCGTGTTTCGATATTCCCGACACTTTGCGACGATACCGCACACCGCAGCCGACCGCGCATATCCCCATCATGTTCACGCTCGCGCACGCGGTCGAAGCCACGCGCCCGCCTGTCCCGACCTACGCCGCACTAGGGCGGTGCCACCGCCGTGCGACCAGAACCGCGATCAGCGCAAGAACCCCGATACCTACAACGATTTGGAGAGTCGGGTTGGTTATGTAGCGCACAACGTAGGGACCCCAAGCTCCGGGACGTTGCGGGGTGAACGGCCACGGCTCCGCTAAATAGGGAAACTCCGACAGAAATGGCTTATCATTCACCACCGCGCGCGGCCATTGCGAAGAGTCAATAAAAGAATTCTCAAAAAGCGGACAATCGCCCTGCTGGCAGGTCAGCGCTGCCACGTCATCCGTCAAACGGCGACCATTCGGGAATCCTGAGGGACTCGCAGATGTGTAGATCATCACATCCGGTTTTTCATCGTAATGACGGAACAGGAAGCCGCTGAGTTGATTGAGATTGGCGAGCGGCGGCGCTGCCTGCGTCAAGAACTTCTGTATATCGTTTCGCCGGGTCGCGGCTTTCTTGATAGCGGCCACATGCTCACTGGGGGGCACCGTATTCAAGATTTCGAAACGCCCCAATTGGGTACGATTGGAACGCCCGACGTGATCGATTTGCTCGCCGTTCGCCACGCGGTTTGTCGTCGCCCACAACAGCCATGTCTGCGCTGTCTGCGGGAACGATGACGCCGGAATGCTAATCACCATCGAGATGACGTTCACTTTGAAAAATTTCGGAAAAATAAATGGGTCGTCCCGCACCCCGGTAAACACCCTGATGTTTTCCAAGCTGCTAAGCCCGTTGAACGATTGCTCTTTAACGGTGGTGTCGTTATTGAGGCGAAATTTGATCGTCACATCCGGGGCGATATTCTCGGGAGCTTCAATGGTGCCACCATAACGCGCCAAGTCCTCTGCGTTGTCGAACTTAACTTTGCTGTGCAAGTCCATGTAAATATTATACGTGAAGGGCTCGAGATTGTACGGCGGCGGTCCTGTTAGAGCCCTCCGCACGTTAAAGATCGTAACCATGCGGTCGCCGTCGGGGAAAAAAAATAATCCCGTGATATTGGCTTCCTGCTCGTCTTCGGCAAGCCACATGGGGTCGGCATGATCGGACGCGAGAGCGGCCCTCGCCAAAGCTGCGGTAAAGAAAATGGTAGCGGCGGTAAACGTAACCAACCTTTTTTTGGAAATGCAAAACATCGGGTGCCTACATTGATGTCGATGACAACCCCGAAGAAAGAAAAACAATGCCGCAACAACCTATTGCATCGAAACCGGATGCAGTCAAAAACATACCTCGGAAGGTAGCAAGCTACATTGGAATTTACGCGATAGCAAGAGGGGTGATGACAACACTGGGCCAACCGTTTTCTAATCAACGGCCGTTTGCGTCTTGCGAAAATCCAATTGGCAGAGGGGACGGCGGAACCAGAGGAT
>JASHYD010001012.1 GCA_030043175.1 Xanthobacteraceae bacterium
ACATCAATATCGCCGGTCTGCAACGCAGCGAAGCGGTTGGCCGCCGTTGTCGGAATGAATTTAACCTTATTGGCATCATTGAAGAGTGCAGCCGCGACGGCGCGGCAGAAATCGACATCGAGGCCGGTCCAATTCCCCTGAGAATCGGGCAGGCCGAAGCCCGGCAACTGGCCGTTGGCGCCGCAGTTGAGAACGCCCCGCTGCTTGACCGTGTCCAGCGTTGCGGCAGCACCGCTACCTGCGGTCGCAAATGCCACGACAGCCGCGCACAGCGCCTCGGCAATCCGCTTCATTTTGAACCTCCTGATTTGACCCTGATCGCACCGACGTGGAAACCGTGCCCGCAACGGGGCCAAACTCGCGACAGCCCCCATTGGTCATGGCCGGCTTATCCTGCACTTAAACCGTCTCCCCAGCCCGCCGCCGCTTGCTGGACGGGTAAGGTGGGGTAGGGACGGGCGACGACGCCAGCAGTCCTGCTACTGTCAGTCCCGCCCGCTGGCAAGACGCCGGGGAACAAGCGGCTGGCAATGAAGCCGGTGCACCCGGTCCGTTATGCCCGCATGCCGTTCGCACGGTCCGAATTTTTGCCATCCCACGCCGTTATCTAGATGCCGATTGTCCGTTAAGGTCAAGGGCTTGCGGGGTCAAGGCTTGACGAAACAGCGTCCGCCCGACCTAAATGCCCCCTTTTCATGGCGACAGAGGGTAATGGCCAACAAGTTGTCATCGCGGACCAAGGGAACTACCAGAGTGACGAGCAAAAGCGCAGGTACACACGATCCCAATCATCGGGCGGCGACGCGGCTTGTCAATGCGGGGCGCGATCCTTTCGCCCATCATGGCTATGTCAACACGCCTGTCTATCACGCTTCGACAATGCTCTATCAGAGCGCAGAGGATTACATCGCCCACCGCGGTCACTACCAATACGGCCGACGCGGCACACCAACCTCGCAGGCCCTGGCGAGCGCGCTTGCCGACATCGAGGGGCCGCAATGCGCGGCGGTCGCGCTGTTGCCATCGGGGCTCGCCGCCATCTCGGCTGCACTGCTATCGGTTGTGCGAGCAGGCGACCACATTCTCGTGACCGACAGCGCCTATGGTCCAACTCGCAAGTTCTGCGATACCATCCTGCCCCGCTACGGCGTGACGACGACATACTACGATCCAACGATCGGCGCCGGCATCACCTCGCTCATGCGCCCCCGCACGGTCGCGGTCTTCCTCGAAAGCCCCGGTTCACTGTCATTCGAAATCCAGGATGTTCCGGCGATTGCAGAGGCCGCCCATGCACGCGAAGCCGTGGTGCTTATGGACAATACCTGGGCAACCCCGCTCCATTTTCGTGCGCTTGAAAAAGGCGTCGATCTGTCGATCCAGTCCGGCACCAAATATATCGGCGGCCATTCGGACGTGATGCTGGGCGCGGTCGCTGCCACGAATTCAACCTGGATGCGTCTGAAGGAAACGGTATTCGAAATGGGCCTTTGTGTCGGGCCGGACGATATGTTTCTCGGTTTGCGCGGATTGCGCACAATGGGGGTGCGTCTCGCCGAGCATTACGCCTCCGGAATGAAGGTTGCGCGCTGGCTCGAGGCACGCCCCGAGATATTGCGCGTGCTTCATCCGGCCATCGAGAGCCATCCCGGTCATGCGATCTGGAAACGAGATTTCAGCGGCGCGTGCGGGCTCTTCAGCGTCGTGTTCAAACCGGCCCCGCTCGAAGCGGTGAATGCCTTCCTTAACAGGCTGACGCTGTTCGGCATCGGCGCCTCTTGGGGAGGCTTCGAGAGCCTCGCGATCCCGTTCGACTGCACGCCGGTTCGCTCCGCTACGCGGTGGGTGCCGGGCGGCCCGACTGTTCGCTTCCACATCGGCCTCGAGGATGTTTCCGATCTCATCGCCGACCTTGAACAAGGGTTTGCGGCTTTCGCGGCGCGGGTGTCAGGCTGCGATCGCGCAGAGCCCTAAGGCGGGCCGGCCGTCCTGACCCAGAACGCCCGCGGCGCGGATCGGCACGCCCTGCGGTCACGGCGAGAAGCCACATTCGCCGGCAGACCAGAAGAGTGACGTTGGCCGCCACTCGCAACGCGGCGAATTTCGACGCTTTATCCGGCGCAATGCAGCAATACGCGCCGCAAGAAAGGCGGCGCGATTCTGGTGCTCTCAGGGTTGGGCGTCGCCCGAGGACCGGGCTGGCGTCCGGCCGTAACCGCGCACGCGCAAACTGCCGGCTGAATGCATCACAACGCCGTTGGCCAAACCGGGCGGCTAGTCCAGCCGCGCATGGTCGCGCGAGGTCGGATCGCTCAGCCGATAACCGACGCCCAGTTCCGTCAGCAGGATTTTCGGCCGATTTGGATCAATTTCGATTTTCTGCCGCAGCTTGTGCACGAAGATCCGCAGGTACTGCGTGTTGTTGACATGCGCCTGCCCCCACACCGACTTGAGCAGATTCTGGTGAGTTATGACTTTTCCCGGGTGCTGCGCGAGCACCTGCAGCAAGCGATACTCTTTGGGCGTAAGATTAAGCCGTTTGCCGTCCAGCTCCACTGTGCGCGCCGCAAAGTCGATGACCAGGCGATCCAGCCGCAGCGCACTTTCGCCGTCCTTGCGCTCGCTTTGACGCCGCAACACGACCTTGGCCCGCGCCAATAGCTCCGACATAAAAAACGGCTTGACGACGTAATCGTCCGCGCCGAGCTCAAGCAATTTAACCTTTTCGGCCTCCCCTGCGCGGAC
>JASHYD010001013.1 GCA_030043175.1 Xanthobacteraceae bacterium
CATTCGTGGCTCACAGATCTCGGTCGGGACGCCCAATCTCGAAGGCGGGCCGATCAGCTTCTCAACCACTGCGCCGCCGCCCGGTACGCCGCGTTGGGGCGCGGCCTATCGCGACTACTTCGCGAAATATTTCGCGCGATTTGCGGTGATGGTGGCGCAAACCGAGAATCTGCCATATGGGGACCAGACCATCGATCTCGATCCCACGGTGCGCGATCAGTGGGGGTTGCCGGCGCCGCGGCTGACTTACGATTGGCGCAGGCCGAACGAGACGGCGCGCGTCGAGTTCATGATGAAGAAGATGGAGGAGATCGGACGCGCCATGGGCGGCGATCTGGTCTGGCGCGGGCCGCTTTCTCCGGGCTTGCCGGGCGCCCATCACGAGGGCGGCACCCGCATGGGGAATGATCCCAATACCTCGGTGGTGAACAAGTACGGCCAGAGCTGGGACATCCCCAATCTCTTCATCGTCGGCTCATCGACTTTCCCGTCGATGAGCGGGTTCAACCCAACCCTGACCATCGAGGCGCTCGCATATTTCAGCGCCGATGCGATCGCGAACCGGTACAAGAAGAATCCGGGTCCGTTGTTGTAACTTCGCAAGCAGCGGCGTTGCCGGTTGTGGGGCGACCCTTGGGGGTCGCCCCATCCCTTTCGGCGAAGACAACGATGGCATTTAGCCAATTGCCACATTGTAGGACTTGCACCAATCGTTAGTCCTCCCAACCCCATTATCGTTAGGGGGCACAGGCATTGGGGCGTGCGCTCCACAAAAAAACCGAGCCCCGTTGCCGGGGCTCGGTGAGCTACGCCGATTGCTAACGAGCGTTACTTGGCCTGCGCCTTGAGGGCCGCGATGTCGGCCTCGCTGCGAAGCATCATTACGCCCATCTTGCTATCGCGATAGATCGGGACCGTCACCTTGGTCACGCCATCCTTCTCCAGCAGCGAGATGTGGCGGATCTCGGTGCCGCGTGTCGGCAGATCAAACATCGTCCACTCGCCCTTGCTCGGGTCATATTTGGTGATGCGATCGGCGGTCCACAGGTTGCCCCACACATTGTGGTGCTGGTCGACGGCGATGTGATAGGGTTGATAGGCCGGATCCGGGAACGGGATGATCGAGGTCTGCCCCGTCTTGGTGTCGATACGGGCAAGGCTCGATCCCCACGAGTTGCCGACCCATAGAACATCGGCGTTCTTGTCGGTGCCCATGCGGCGCGGTCCTTGTGACCACGGAACTGGCGTGTTGAAGGAGAGCTCGCTATAGCTCTCATAGAACTCGCGCGCCTTCGGCGTCACGCGATCCATCTGCTCCTTTATCGACGGCAGCGACACTTCGGTCGCCTTGCCGGTGGTGACATCGCCCTTGCCGATGGTGTCGAGCGCCATCTGGGCCCACCAGCCGTTGCCGTCGCGGTCGCCGGCTGCCCCGTAGGTCATGCCGGTCCCCTTCGGCGAATTATACGGCTTGATCGACTTGAAGTCGGTGAACTGCTCGGTCACTGGATCGAAGCGCACGGCGCCGTCCGCAGCCGATGCCCAGATCTTGCCCTTGCCGTCCACGTCCATGGTCACGGCACCGCCAAGCGGCGACATGTTGGACGGCGTCTGATAGACGCTGATCTTCTCGGTCTTGGTCTCAAGCTTGCCGAGCGCGCGGCGGCCTGGATTGACATCGAACCAGAAGTCCCCATTCCCGTCGCGGGTCAGGCCGTGCGCATTGGCGGCAAGCCCATCGCTGCGGTCGACCTTTAGCCACTTGACCTCGCCGGTCTTGGCGTTGACCTTGCCGATGGTGGCAAGCCGGTTGGGGTTGTTATTGGTGAAATAGACGTTTCCGTCGAAGTCCATGCCGCCGTCATGGGGCATCTGGCCGAGCTTGGAGGTTACGCCAAGGCTCCAATCCGATCCGTCGTTATCCGGCTCTTTCAGACCGAGCGTCCCGGCACCGGCGGCCGGATTGAGCGGCAGATCGTATGTCGTCCACACGACGCGAGCGGCTTCGCCGGTCGGACGCGGACGGTCCTTGAATTTCATCGAAGTCTCGCCGGGGCCGCGGGCGCGCGCCAGATAAGCCGCGAGGTCCTTGCGGTTGAATTCGATAATCTTGCTAACCTTGGCATTGGCGCCCGGGTACACACCGGAGCCCGGAACCACCTTCATCAGGTTGATGATCTTGTTCCAGCCGGCCTCGTCGAACTTGAACTGGAGCGGATAACCGGGGGTGTGACAGCCGGTGCACTCGTTGGTGAAGATCTTCTTAATATTGGCGTCTTCAGGCGTCGCGTCGGGCAGCGCCGCGACCATCATTTCCGGCGGCAGCTGGCGATAGCGCTCGTCAGGATCGGTAATGTTGGCGAGCTTGAAGTCCTGGTGCCTGGTGGCGGAAAGCTCGACCGCGTCCTTCGTGGTGTGGAAGCCCAGCGCCTGCGCCCACACCTGGTATTTGCCGTCGGCCATTGGCGGGAAGATATATTCGCCGTTTTGATCAGTATAGACGCTGGTGGTGATGGTCGCGCCTTCTTTTTTGGCCGACACTTGCACGCCCTCCAGCTTCTGGCCGGAAGCCGAGGTGATGGAGCCTGTCAGCAGCTGGTCCGCCGAAGCCCCGCCTGCCGCGAGACCGACGACGAGACCGGCAACGCTCGCCAGCAATTTTCCACGTATCTGCGTCATAGAGCGTCTCTCCTTGAAAGCCTACGGTTCACCGCCAGCACGACGCGCGGGCGCAGCAGCGGCTTGAACCGGTACTGTTCGCATATATGAAATGATGGCTTCGATCTGTTCCGGCTTGAGAAAGTACTTGAAGGCGGGCATGCGCGGGGTGCCATTGGTGATGAACTCGCGCATGACGTCGTCATCGCCACCGCCGGCGTCCTTATTGAGCGCAGGGCCGTAGGTTCTGGCGCCGAGCGAGGGCGGCAGATGGCAGACCCCACACGACTGGGCGAACACTTGGCGCCCCATTTTCTGCTGATCGGTAAGATTGCTGCTGGCCTGCTGTGCGATTGCACCTTGGGCCGATGCGGCGAGCACGAGCAGACCAAGCAAGGTAGCGTTTTTCATGGGCTTTCCCCCGTTTACGGTGTGTTTTGCGGGATCATACGCTGTCGATGAGCGGAAGGGAAGGGGGGCTGGTTTCTGAGAGTTTCTCAGACACACGCAGTGCGTGGCTGCGGTCCCGCCGAGGCGCAGGAGCGCAGCCGGGAGAGACTCTGTTCGATCGGTCGCTTAGCAGTGTGCGGCGGCAAGCACTGATGCAAAAGAAAGTGAACGCCGATGAGCGGCGTTTTGCTCGGCGCACAAGGCCGCCGGCCCGAGGGTCAATGCTTTCTCCGCGCAATGGGCCTTCCTATGTGCCGCGCGCGGCAAGGTATGAAACTACCCGGATAGAGGGCCGTAAAACCTAAGGACATGCGGTCGTCATCCGACGCCATCCTTA
>JASHYD010001014.1 GCA_030043175.1 Xanthobacteraceae bacterium
CGCTTCGACCCGGAAGGTCAGAAGATGGCTTTCCGCAGGAGCGTCGATCCTTTAGGCCTCATGAACCCAGGAAAGCTTCGCTCAGTAGAAAATTGACCGGAAGCTGGGCACCGAGCTCGCTTTTTTGACACACCGTGTCACACTGCTCTTTTGTCTCACGTGCATTGATGCCAAAGGAAAACCATAGGGCTGCGGACTCGCGACGCAGAACACCTCAATCAAAAGGCTGGTGGGGTTCGGAACCAGGCAATCCGAAGAGGTTGAGAAGTGATAAGTGATGAAATCAGAAGGTTCGCAAAGAGTACCTGATCGAGCAATGAAGTGCGACGTGGGTTGCCCAACCAGTACTATACCCGAAATTCAGTAATTCACCTGGAGGGTAACGACACGCCGCACCGCTTTTCTACCCGGCCAGCCAGTTTCCCGAATAAGGTGGATTAAGGCCGTGTTCATCAGAGTTCCATCAATACATCCCATGCTGAGAGCGCAAGGACTTCACCAAGCGCCGTGAGCTCGGAAATCAGCACAAATTCGTCCGCCGCACCCATGTTGTTCGGCGTCAGACCGCAGACCACCGACGGCACGCCAGCAGCACGATAAAGCCGTGCATCGGATGCTCCAATGCGCATGTTCGTGGCGGGCTCAAAACCGAGCACCGCACGACAATTATCCCGCAAAATGCGGACAAGCGCGTGATCAGGCGACGTCCAACTCGGTTCATAGCGGCGCACGACCTCGAGCGAGAGCCCATCATCCGCCGCCACGATGCCTCGGATTTCTGCTTCGATCGTCGCCCCGCTCACGCCCACCGGCAGCCGAATGTCGATCGTCGCCTCAGCCGCATCCGCAATGAGATTCGACAGGCGGCCCCCGTGAATGGTGCCGATCGTCATCGTGACCCGCCCCAGCACATCGCTTTCGCCTTGCCCCGACAAGGGCTCAGAAATCGGCGCGGCCGCGACGATCGCGGCCTGAATTGCGGCAGGCATTGCGACCGGATAGTCACGCAGCACGGCGATCTTCTGCAACGTGGCAAGCAGGCGGTCGATAGCGCTGTCGCCGCGATGCACGTGTGCGGCATGGGCTGAACGCCCCCGCGCCCTAAGCCGCAACCAGAGCATCCCCTTTTCGCCAAAACGCAGCACGCGCAGCGACCCGGCATCAGCCGAAATCATCGCATCGCCGCGTGCGTGGGGCACATTGTCCAGAAGGAATTGGGTGCCGAGTACGCCCATCGATTCCTCGTCGCCAGCAAAGGTGCCAACCACCTCCCCGTCAAAAGACTGTCGATGCATCGCGAGCAGGCGCAGCGCAAACAGACTTGCCCCAACGCCGCCCTTCATGTCGGAGATTCCGAGGCCGTAGAGCTTTCCGTCCCGCACTTCACCGGCAGGATCGGCGGTCCAATGCGCGGCCGGATCGCGCGGAAATGTATCGAGGTGGCCGTTGAAGACGACGCGCCGGCCGGACGCGCGGCCGCACACGCGCACCACGATGTTGAGGAGATGCGGCGCGGAGCGGTGGCGCTCGACCGAGACGCCCGGTTCGGCCTCCATCATGGACGCCAGGGCCTCCGCGATGGCGTTGGTGTCGCCAGGAGGATAGGCGCTGGGGATTGCGACAAGACGCCGGGCGATCTCGACGATGCTGTCGGATTGGCGGCGCGCCGCTGCGGCAAGGGCGTCCCGGCTCATGTTATGCCCAGCGTCGCGACGCGTTCACCCTGCGAAACAGTGGCCATGGTCGTGGTGCGAACGAGAAAGCCGTCGCTCGGCGCCGTTACCGTCTCCAAGCAGTCGCCGAACACATCGACAATCCGGCACACCACCTCGCCCGCATGTACGGGCACGCCCAACCGGGACATCGTGACGAGCAGCCCGCCACGCCGAGCACGCAAGCCCAGGAAGCTGCGGATCAGGTGAGTCCGTTGCGGCAATTCGGGCGGAGTGTCGATCATGCCGAGATGGCGCATGGCATTGAGTATACAGGCGGCGCCAGTAGCAATGCTCGCCTCCTCCAGTCGGCCGCCCTCACCGATCTCGAATGTCAGCGCCGGGATGCCGGCAGCCGCCGCTTCGACGCACAGAACGCCACGAGCCACATACATCCCGGAGGTCGTCGCCACCACCCAGCCTGTGCCCATCGCTTCACCAAGCGCGCGCGACGTCGCGGACGCCGCAACATCCGGACCCGGAAGGATAATAATCGGCACATAGCGTCCACCGCGCGTGGGCGTATGGACATCAACCGCGACATCACAGGTGCGGATGAGCCCCCACAGGCTGGCGGCAAGGATCTGAGCGATGTTGCCTTCGGGATCACCCGGGAAGCAGGTCCACGCATCCGACGGAACCTGATCCAGGGGCGACTTCAAGAATTGCGCCAACGGCAGCCGATGGTCGGCCTGCAAGGCCAGCGGCTGCTGCACCGGAACGCACACGACGGTGCCGCAAAGCTGTGCCGGATCGAGAGTTTCCAATGCCCGTGCCAGGATGGCGCAGCCGGCGGCCTCATCACCGTGAATCGCGGCGCCGAGGTAAAGCCGCGGCCCCGGTTGCGCACCGTGAATAACGCGCAGCGGCAGTGAAATAACCGATGCATCGGCAAGACTCAATACAGGAATTCTGCCACGACGTTCCTCGCCGGCAGGAATGCTCAGGCCGCCGATCGTGAGCACCGTCATTGGCTAGGCTGCCGACAGTGCGGGAGAGTCGTAGCCAGCGAGAAAGGATTCCAACATATGGTCGGCGTGCTCCCAGTCGCAGGTGCGATAAGCCATGCCCGCAGTGGTCGTGCGTGGACCGGAGTAGAACATTTCATACTGCACGTGGCGCGATCCGAATTCCGATCCCAACGCGTCCCAGGCGAGCTTCATCAGTTTGACGCGATCCATTCCGGTGCCGATCGCCCCGTGCTGGGTACGCCCGATGAGGCAGGCGATCTCCGGATTTTCGAAATCCGCCACGGACGACGGGAGCATCAGCAAGCCGCCGCCGGCAAGCTCGCGGATGGTTGCGATCATGCGCGGATACAGCCGCTGCGCCTGCACCTGCGCAGCATAAAGGAGAGCGCGGTCGGGAACGAAATATGGCCCGTAGAAAGATCCCTTGGTTTCCATGCCGACGACGAATGCCTCGATCATCGCAGCGTCGGCTGCCAATTCACCTAGCGTCTGTACTACGGAAGCAAACGCGGTGGTGCCGATCGTTTCAGCAATACGCCGGGCGAGCCCTAGCAGAAAGCGCAGCTTCACCATGAGGCGGATCGCAGATTGGTAGTTCTGATAGGAATGGGCCGGCGTCTCGTGCCATTGGGCAAGTTGCGCCGCGGGATCTCGGTGGACGAACACTCGGTTCCACGGAATTTTGCAATCGTCGAAGTAAAGGAGCGCGTCGTTCTCGTCGTAGCGCGAGGCCAGGGGATAATCGAACACCGAAGGCGCTGCCTGTTCATAGGAGCGACGGGACAACAGCTTCACGCCCTTCAAGGCGATTGGTACCATGGCCGTTAAGGCATAATGGGTTTCATCCGGCTTCAAGGGGCGCAGCGTGGTAACCATCAATTCGTTAGACAGCGCCGCGCCGGTGCCTAGCATCTTGGCGCCGCGCACCGTGACGCCCTCGCTGTCCTCATCGACGATTGAGACGGCAACCCCGGTATTTGCACCTTCGCCGCTTGCCTTGGAGCGATCGCCTTGCGGATCGATGATGACGTAGGAGACATAAAGATCATTGTCACGTGCGTAGTTAAAATATTCTCGGAGCACGTCAAAGCGGGCACCGCGATGCCGGCGGTACGCCTCCTCACCCATGACCATCGCGCAGAGCGTTGAAGCCACATGGTCCGGTGAGCGGCCCATAAATCCCTGGTGCAGTTCGGACCAGGCCACCAGCGCCTCGCGACGCTTCACCAACTCCTCACGCGACTTGGGAAGGTGCCAGCATCGATTCACGCGCCGGTCGGTGCCGGGGACCTCAAAGGTCATCAGCTCCATGTTCTCTGGAACGCATTGATAATCGTACAGGCGGGCGATGCTGTGGGCGGCGTTGCGGAAGGCAACATGCTTGGCGACGGACGCAACGCGGCTGCCATCGATCAAAATGCAGCGCCCGTCGTCGAGGCTGCGCAGATGGTCGGCCCCGGATTTTGGCATGGACATCTCCTTGCAGGCTTTGCGGCGCGACCGACTATTTCCTGGAAAAGCGACAGGACCGCGCCTGCCGGTGTGGGAAGCTGGATTATCTGGCATTCAAGTCGATGGGAACTGAGAATCGGAACGTTCGTGGCAAGACCACGGAGCCCGATGGAAGCGAAGAGCCACAGCTCGCATGGTTCCTCGCGAAGCCGTGCAGCAAAGCCGATGCGAGCGCATCGGAATTGCATGTCGGTGCCCACCTGCGCCGCGGCGAGCGTGCCGTCATCGATCATGCGTCGGGAACCGGCGGCGAATCGGTCAAGGGGGAGGTGCTCATTCCCTCGGCCGGCTGCTCGAAAGGTTTGTACTCGTCATAGAGTTGAGGCGGACATACGGCCGGCATACTGCGCACAAGAGCAGGTCGGCCGTTATTACTGGGGGTCAGCTTGAGCTGATGATCGGTGATGAAGTGCGTCTCCTTACTGCCGGGGATTCCTTCCACTTTCCTTGCAACCCTCCGCACGCCTATTGCAATCAAGGCAAGACACCGATGCGTGCGGCGTGGATGAACACGCCGCCGACATTCTGACCAGGCCGTGGCGCTGCGTCTTCAATAGCGCCCGACCTGGATGCCACCATCTACCACGATGGTTTGCCCGGTTACGTAGCGCGCCGCATCGGAGGCCAGAAAGGTCACCACATCGGCGATGTCGGCGGGATCGCCGACGCGGCCCAATGGAATGTATTCTACCGCTCGGCGCAGGCCTGCTTCGCCTTGCGAGTGTTCCTCCGAAAGCGTCTGCGCGGTCCGGATGAAGCCCGGCGCTACAGCATTGACGCGAATGCCGCTGTTTGCCAGCTCAGAAGCGAGCCCACGTACGAAGCCGACCACGCCGGCCTTTGCGGCGCAATACTGCGCGTGTTCGTGCCAGCCGTACAGGTAACCCATGGTCGAAGCGATCGCCACGATAGCGCCTGCCTTTTTAGCCTGCATGCCAGGGAAGGCAGCCCGGATGATGCGCATCATGCCTTTGAGATCGACGTCAAGGGTGTAATCCCACAGTTCGTCGGTCATTTTTGTGAACGGAACGCGATGCGCGATACCGGCATTGGCTACCACGACGTCGAGTGCGCCGTGGCGCTTCGTCACCTCCGCGACCACCGCGTTGGTACCGGCGGTGTCAGTCACGTCGAGATGAAAGAACTCCGCGGTTGCGCCCGTTTTGCGAATTTCATCAACAACGTCTGCCCCTTCTGCATCGAGGATATCGGTTACCATCACAGCATAGCCGGCGCGCGCGAAGGCGAGCGCGGTGGCGCGGCCAATACCGATGCCGCTGCCGGTGATCAGAACGTTCGACATAGCATTTCCTACTCTTTTTCGCCTTGACGCCGCGGCGCCGATCGTTTCGCCGCGGTCGCCGCGATATCCACCGCACCTTCCAAATCGAGCACCGCGCCATAAACTTCAACGGCGCGGGTTGCCGAAATCCAGCCCTCGCTGACGTCATGGGCGATCCTTTCGGGATCGCGCGCGCGTGGATCGCCGAAGCCGCCGCCACCGTTAGAGTACGACACCATCGTCTGGTTGCAGCGCATGACGATATGCTCGCTGGTGCCGAGTGAGACAATGTCTCCGCCGTCCGATCGCAGATACTGTTTGGCAGGAAGAGCCGCTTGCCCACCCCTCACGCCGAGGGCGGGGCTCACCGTACCGTCGCTGACGAATCCGATCTCGATGTCGGTGTTGACTGGTCGGAACTCAGTCAGAATGCCTGGCGCTCCGCGAAAAGTGCCGGCGCCTTCGCTGTCCGGTACGATGCAGCGAGACGTTATGCGGATCGGATGATGCAACTCGTCGATCTCGATACTGTCGTAGAACGGCATCCCGGCGTTGCCCATGGTGAAGAGGGACAGCCAGCCATCATTGCAGAACGTTCCCGGGCCGCCACCAGCTGCCAGAATGACCTCGTTGACGAAGGGCGCGCCGCCATGCCGAGGATCGCGGCCCGATAACACGCCGGACGCTGGCGGAATTCCGGCGCCGCCTTCGGCCATGCCGGTACCAGCATCGATTTCCGCCAGCGCGCGTTGCACCGCATTGGTAACGCGATCCGCGAGGTTGGTGGTCGCGACCGACGTGCAAGTCGGATGACGTGGGATGCCGACGACGCAATTCTCGCGCAAGAGCACCTCGATCCTTCGGAAGCTGCCGGCATTGGCGGGCACCGACAAGGGCAGACTGTTGAATACGCCGACCATGGCGGCCGTACGCGCGCAAGCTTGGCTCAGATTGACGCCAACCGGCAGGCAATCGATGTTATCGGTCATATCAACCGTGATCCGCGCCGCCTTGTCGTCCACCGTCACGATCGCGGTCGCCCCGATCCCGTCTGTCGGCGTCCCCGGCAAGGGATCGTGCGTGCATGTCATGCGCGCGCATCCGGCCCGCATGCCGCCGATGGTGTCGACCATGCATTTTTCGCTGAAATCGAACCAGTTTTCCGCGTGCTCGACCACCGCAGGCCAGCCGAGTTCGTCAGCCATCCGGAGGATCTCGCGCTCGCCGATACGGGCGGCACCGACCATCGCGAGATAATCGCCGCGCCATTGTGCGGGAACGCGGATGCGCATCCGGCACATGTTTATGATGTCCAGGTTGTCCTTGTAGTCGGCCTGTACCCGGACAGCGGGGAAGATCAGCGCGCCTTCCTGATAGACATCGCGCGCCGTGCCCATGTAGGTCGTCGGCAAGGAATTGCCGCAGTCGGCCTGATGAGCCTTGGCGAGAACGGTAAATCGGTGGATCCGCGCGTTATCGAAAACCGGCACCAGGATGGTGTGATCGGCAGCATGCGTGTTGCCGTGATAAGGAGAGTTGTGCAGGAAGGCGTCGCCAGGGCTTATGTCGGGATGGATATCGAGCAACGCTTTCGTCATCAGGTCGGCGCCGCCGAGGACGTGGATCGGATAGGACTCAACGGCGGTCAGAAGCTCGCATCCGGCTGTGACGATCGCGCAGGAGAAATCGCGCGCCGTGTTGATCACCCCGGACCGCGCCGTGCGCAGTAACGTATTGGCCATCTTGCGGGGGACCCCTTCAAACCGCTTCTGCATGATTGCGAGCTTGACGCCGTCCACCCGCCGCATGTCGTGCATGTTGAGCCTCCGCCTTTGCGGCGACGATCCTCAGTTGTCCACTCGGACGTTGACGACGAAGCTGCCATCGTTGCGCCGCTCTGCACGGGCACCGGGGTCAATCACAATCGTCGAAAAGCGCGACTCGACAATCGCCGGGCCGACCAGCGGTTCGCCGGGCTTTAGGCTATCGAGGTCGTAGCTCGGCGCCTCGAGCCTGCCGGTTTGGCGAAAGACCATCGAGCGCTGACGCGGTCCAGGAGACCGCATAGCCGTGTTCATGCGGACAGTAGGGCTGCGATTAGCGACCTCGGTGCAACAGACCGCGCGCCAAGCCACGATCTCAATCTCGTTACCGTCATCGGCAAAACCGAACAGTTCGAGATGACGGGCATGGAATTCTTCGATCAGCTCGCGCACCTCGAGTTCACCCGCAAAGGTTCCGTCACGAAGCGCTACTTCAATCTCCCATACCTGGCTCGGATAGCGGCCCTCGACCGCATATTCGATCGTTCGTGCGCTGTTCGCGAGGCGAGCGGGTGAAGCATCTTCCACCTCTGTCTTCAAATTCGCAAAGATGCGCGTCGCCCGCTCGCAATTGAAGCGGCTTGTGCGCATGAATTCGATGTGCGACGCCTCGGCACGGAGATCGGACATGATCGCACCGGCCGCGCTCAACGCCGCACCGGCATCCGGAAATAAGACGGTCCGACATCGCAACCGTTTAGCAATCGCGACGCCGTTGAGGCCCGCCGCGCCACCTCCGCCGATCATGACGGTATCCTCGGGATCGATGCCCTGCTTGACGGTGATCTCCTCGATGGCATTCACCATCGCTTCCGTCGCAAGATCGACGATAGCGAGCGCGGCATCATCGACCGGCAGGCCGAGCGGCGCAGCGACGTCAGCTTCGATCGCGGCAATGGCGGCATCGACCGCGAGTTTGATGCGGCCGCCGAGAAAAAATTCAGGATCGATATATCCCAGCGCGACCACGGCGTCCGTAACGGTGGGCCGCGTGCCACCGCGGTCATAACATGCCGGGCCTGGATTGGAGCCGGCACTCGCCGGACCTACGTGCAGCATGCCGCCCCGATCCACATAAGCAATGCTGCCGCCGCCAGCTCCGATGCTTTTGACATCCACAGACGGAAACCCGGTCATGTGGCCCCGGTAGACCGGGCCGATCCAGGTCTCGCGCGTCCACGGGATCAGCCCATTGCGGACGAGGCTCACGTCATAGGTGGTGCCGCCGGCATCGGTTACGATCGCGGTTGCGCCGCCCGCATGACGCGCATAGTGGCGGCCCGCGACCGGCGCCATTGAAGGCCCGGAGTTGAGCGACAGGATCGGACGTTCGGCGACAATCGCAACGTCGGCAATGCCGCCTTGCGACGTAACGGCAAAAACGCGACCAGCGAGACCGTTTTGCTTGAGGCAGCGTTGCAGGTCGCGCAAATAGGAGCTCATCACCGGCTTTAGCGAAGCGTCGATACAGCATGACGAGGCACGGCGATATTCGCGCAAGGTTGGGTTGAGCTGATGCGACAGCGTCAGTTCAATGTCCGGCACCAACTCGCGCAGGAGCGCCCCGGTGCGCAGCTCGTGGACCGGATTAACGATCGACCAGAGAAAGCAAACTGCCGCAGCCTCGACATGTTTAGCTTTCAGAGCGGCGGCGATCCGCCGAACAGTGGCTTCGTCGAGTCGCGTGACGACGTCGCCTGCGGCTCCGATGCGCTCCGGCACCGCGAAGGTCAACGAACGCGGAACATAGGGCTGCGGGTATGGCACACGATAATTGAACGGATCGGTGCGTCCGCCTTCGCGAATGAGGAGGATATCGGGATGTCCGGCGGTGACCAGGAAAGCGGTCTTCGCTGTCGTGCGGGTCACCACGGCGTTGATCGCGCGGGTCGTCCCATGAATGAAGGTGTCTGCGGACGCCAGGAACGCACCCAGGGTGCAGCCGCGGGCTGTGGCGGCGATTTCCAGCACCCTTAGGACTCCGTCGATCGGATCGGGGTTCGTCGTCGGGGTCTTATGGAGCTCGAGCCCACCCTCCCGGTCATCGACCGCGAGATCCGTGAAGGTCCCACCCACGTCAACGGCAAGTCGTATGAATTCTCCCATGCCAGCTTACTCTCTGGCGTCTGCCGATTGGCGTTCGACGAGGCGAAGGAACCGCTTCGTGCGATCCTGCTTGGGCGAATCAAGCACGTCCTGCGCCGTCCCCTGTTCGGCGATCTGTCCGTCGTCCATGAATACGACGCGGTCCGCCACCTCGCGGGCGAACCGCATCTCGTGAGTGACGACGAGCATCGTCATCCCACGACCGGCCAGATTGCGCATGACGGCAAGCACTTCCCCGACCAGCTCCGGATCGAGCGCCGAGGTCGGCTCGTCGAACAGCATGAGGCGCGGTGATATCGCAAGCGCGCGGGCGATTGCGACCCGCTGCTGCTGGCCACCCGACAGGCGGTGCGGCCGATGATAGGCATGCGAGCCGAGGCCGACGCTCGCGAGCAGATTCATTGCATTGTCGCGGGCGCGCTCCGGGTTCTCGCCATAGACGCGGATCGGGGCTTCGCACACGTTTTCAAGCGCGTTGAGGTGATCGAACAGGTTGAAGTGCTGGAACACCATGCCGATGCGGGCGCGCGCTCTTGCCTTGGCGAGATTGCGTAACGGACGGAGACGGTTGCCCTGTTTCTCGTAGCCGACATATTCGCCATCGACGTGAATCTCGCCCCAATCGAGCGTTTCAAGATGATTGATCAGCCGCAGGAACGTGCTCTTGCCCGACCCGCTCGGGCCGATGATGGTCACGACCTCGCCACGATGAACTGTGAGGTCCACGCTCCGCAGCACCTCGCGCGAACCATAGCTCTTCCACACATTGCGGCACACGAGATAGGGTTCGTTCGAGGCCGCACGCGCGCCGTCCTTCGCCGTACAGGGCCCAGTTGAAAACGAAAGCGCGGTCGATGCGACGGCGGAAAGCGACGCGAACTCCGCGACTGTTGAAGTGGTCGATTTCGGTGTTGTGGGCTCAGGAATGGCGCTGCTTGCCGGCTGTGGCAGTTGCGACCGCAGCCGCCACAGTCGAAATCCGAACATGCGCGCCGCCGCCGAGACATCGACCGGCTTGAGATCAGCGTCCTGACTGTACCGGTGCTCAAGAAACGCCTGCAGTAGTGAAACCGCGCTGGTCAGGGCCAGATAGACGAGGCCGGCCGCCGCGAATACGGTGAAGAATTTGAAGTTCTGGCCCACAATCTGCTGGCTGCGGAACGTCAATTCGTTGACGAAGATCACCGAGGCGATCGACGTACCCTTGATCATGCTGATGGTGTCGTTCGCCATACCGGGCAGGATTGCCCGCATCGCCTGTGGCATGATGATCCGGCGCAAGGTCAGGAACGGCCCCATGCCAAGAGATGCCGCCGCGATCGTTTGATTGCGATTGACCGACAGAATGCCGCCGCGAATGATTTCGGCGCTGAACGCCGCCTCGTTCAGGGCAAAGCCCAGCACCGCGGTCGTGAACGTTTCGAGCGTGATGCCGAACCCAGGCAGCGCATCGTACAGAAACACAAGCTGCAGCAACTGCGGCGTCCCGCGGATGAACCAGATGTACGTCCACGCGACCATCCGGATCGGTGCAAATGAAGACAAGCGCATCAGCGCGAGGCCAAGTCCGAGGACGACACCGCCCGCCATCGCCAGCACGGATATTTCCACCGCAAGCAGTGCGCCCTGAAGTAGGAACGGCAGCGTGGCGTAGTGCAGAATCGAAACGAACCAGTTCGGCTCCTCCTGCAGTGTTCCTCCGCCGGAGGCCAGTTCATTAAGCGTGGCGGCGAAAGCCGCGGACCAGGATCCCTCGTCGTGGCGGGCACAAACGAATCCCGCCACGATAACGGCGAGAGCGATCCTCCCGCGCCATCCCGCCATTGTGGCGTTACCGGGCGCGGACTTGCGCGAGCCGATGTCCAGCCATCAGCGCGAAAACGAGTTTCATTGCTTGAGGATCTCTGACGGCAGCGCCAGGGTTGGATCAATCTTGTATTTTTCGTAGAGCGCCTTCTGTGTTCCGTCATTCTGCACGATCACAAGCGCATCGTGGACCGCAGTCACAAGCTGGTCGCGGCCCTTTTTGATTGCAAGGCCGATCTTGAAGTTCGTATCGATCCTTACGGCCCGTTCGAGCTGCCCGTTGCTGTCAGTTGCCAGAATGTCGATCAAAGCGAGATCGTTCATGAAAAGGTCGGCGCGTCCGGTCTGCATGAGGCGGGTCGCGGCCGGAATGTCCGGCGCAGTCAGGATATTAATCGCGGCTTTACCCGCTGCCTGACATTTCCCACTCTGATCGCGGAAGGCTGCTTCCTCCACCGTTCCAAGCACGGCCGTTGCCGTCGTGCCGCACGAGTCGGCCACCGACTGAATCCGCTTCGGATTGCCCTTCTTGGTCAGAATACCGGTGCCGGCAACCATGTAAGTTACGTAGTCGACCTGCTTGGCTCGCTCGGAGGTGTAATACAGGTTGTCCCACATGGTATCCGATTGCCCGGCAATGACGGCGGGCAAAAGGCCCGACCAGCCGCCGATTCTGAACTCCGCCTTCGCACCGAGGCAGGAAAACACTGCTCGGGACAGATCGGCGTCGAAACCGATGATGGACTCGAAATTTTTCGGATCGCGGAAACTATAAGGAGGACTTTCGCCGTCCTGGCCGACGCGAAACGTTTTTCCGGCGATGGCTGGATATTTTGACGCGAGCGCGCCCGCATCGCATTTCAGCGCCTGGGCCACCGCGGGACTGAGGCTTGCGCCTTCCCATCCCATGAGGCAAACGCCAAGAATCCGGATTGCGGCATTCGGCCAAGTCAGAAGTTTCATAGCTGCGGCCCCGGCTTTTTCGTGTTTCGTTGCAACGCTTGTGCACCCGTCGCCGTAAATGCGGCTCGCCTGTCTTCCAAGCAAGTCGCGTGCCATCATCGGCGCGGGGCCGAGAGGGGTCGAGCGCGCGGGTGGGGAATGCCTCGCGGCGGCGCCACGGTTCGCCTGCCCAAGATTTGCGCAACGCAATCCAACTGGACGTGCGGCGCTCAAACGCGATCCGGCACGAATGGATGCGTGTTTGTCCAATGCTCCGCGATGTCGCGGCCGGTAGATATCCACACGCGGTCATGGGCCAGCACATGATCGAGAAAGCGCATCAGCCCGACGGCTCGACCGGGGCGCCCGATCAACCGATCATGCAGCCCGACGGACATCATCTTCGGCTCGTCCGCGCCTTCGGCATAGAGGACGTCGAACGTATCGCTCATGTAGCGCACGTAGTCATCGGACGTCGCAAAGCCCGAGTTCTCGTTAAAACGGTTGTCGTTCGTCTCGTAGGAATAGGGAATGACAAGATGCGGCTTCGCGCCATTCCCGACCGTAACCCAATAGGGCAGTTCGTCGTTGAGCGCGTCGCGGTCGTAGAGGAAACCGCCCCCCTCAACGAGAAGACGCCGGGTATTCGGGCTTGGTCGACCGGTCATCCAGCCGACTGGCCGCTGACCGACGAGTTTCCTGATGGTATCGCGCGCCAAAACAATATGATCGCGTTCGATTGAATCGGGGACCTGTTGGTAGTCGATCCAACGCCAACCATGGCTGACGATTTCGTGACCATCGGCAATCGCCGCGTGCGCGACTTCAGGATTGCGGGCGAGCGCGGTTGCCACGCCAAAAAGGCTGACGCGAAGCTGGCGCTCACGCAAGATGCGGAGCACGCGCCAGACCCCCCGGCGGCTGCCATATTCGAACGAGGACTC
>JASHYD010001015.1 GCA_030043175.1 Xanthobacteraceae bacterium
CTGCGCTTCGACCTCCAACCGCAACTTCGAAGGCCGCCAGGGTTACAAGGGGCGTACCCACCTGGTGTCACCCGCAATGGCGGCCGCGGCGGCCGTTGCGGGCCGCTTTGTCGATGTGCGGGAATGGAAATGACCGCTTAAGGCGCCGGATTGAGCCAAGCACAACTTCGGCGTTGGCGCCTAGGCCGACCCGGCGGTGCATTCGCACCGCGCGCTGCAGCGCCGGGCGACGTCCTTAAAGGAGGCCTATCGCACTGCCCACCGGCACTGCATCCGCGGCACGACGGTGTCGCCGGTCGCACGATGTTCGATGACGTACCAATCGGTGCATTGGCGGTAGAGCCGCGACGGGGTGACTTCGACTCGCAGCGGCGCGCGGCGCTGCAGCTTGGCGCGGTCGGGCGAATTTTGCGCCAGCACAGCAGGCTGCCCGCCCAAGAGCGCCGCGAACGCCAAAGCGCAGCCCATCATCGATGTCCGCATGATCCGTCCCCGTGAGCGATCAGCTCTACGGTTCACCATCATGGCGTCGTCGTCAACCTCGCATTATGAATGCAGAGAAAATAATGCGCGAAGTTCCCGGGTGACCGCGAGCCTGCTCCCATGCCCGACAATCCGATTGCCGACCCGCTGGCCTGGTGCACCGTCAAGACGCCGTCTTTGGCGGAAATGGAAGTGCTGGCACGGGACGTTTTCGTACGCCTCCCCGCCAAGTTCCGCGCTCTGTGCGATGGACTTGTGATCCGGGTCGAAGATTTTGCCCCCGACGAGGTGCTCGACGATATGGATATCGAAAGCGAGTTCGACCTGATGGGCCTGTTCCAGGGAGTTGGGCTGCCATTTCAATCCGCGAGCGCCCCGGTGCAAATGCCGAACATGATTTGGCTCTATCGCCGCCCGATCCTTGACTATTGGGCCGAGCACGATGAAACCCTCGGTGCGATCGTGGCTCACGTGCTGGTGCACGAGATTGGTCATCATTTCGGGCTGTCTGACGAAGATATGCAAGGTATCGAGGACGCGGCCGGATGACGACCCTCGAAAGCCTCGGCGCTTTCGTTGCCCATTGCGGGGCGCCGTCGCGTGCGCTTCGCGAAATTCTTGAGCTTCACGTTGCCGACATCGCCGGTGCCTGGATCGCGAGCGTACCTACGCCCGAGGGCAGGGCGCTCAAGCGCTGGCGGGCCGAGGCGGGCGAAGGCGCGGCGGGTTCGCTCCAGCGACTGCGGCTCGACATTTCGACCCACTGCTCCCTCGCGCGGCTCTCCGAGGTGGACGATATCCATCTCGCTTCGACGACGACGCCGGGAGCGATCGTGGTGCCGGGCGCCGTTAGCATCGCGGCAGCATTGCAAAAACGGGACCCCGGCGCCTTGGCTGCCGCCATGCTGGCCGGCTACGAGCTCATGGTGCGGTTCGGGCAGGCGATCGACGGCTCATCGGTTCTCTACCGCGGCATCTGGCCGACCTATTTCGCAACGCCCCTGGCCGTTGCGGCCGTGGCGGCACGCCTCATCGACCTTAACGCACCACAATGCGCGCACGCGCTGGCGCTGGCGCTAACGCGGTCCGCTCCCGGCGTCGGGCATCACAGCCTGACCACCACCTCGCGCTGGCTTGCCGTGGGCCAAGCCGCGGAAGCGGGCCTCACGGCCGCGCTCGCGGCGCGCGCGGGCTTCACCTCGGACCTCGGCTTGCTGGATGGCGGATACCTGCCCGGTGCGTTCAATCTGAGCCCGGACACGGCGATTCTGACGGCAGGGCTGGGAGAGCGGTTCAGGCTCGAAGAGGTCGCATTCAAGCCCTGGTGCGCGGCGCGCCAGACGATGGCGGCGACGCAAGCCTTGATCGAAATCTTCTCGGTCGGCGTTGCGGCCGACACCATCACCCAAGTGACCGCATTCGTGCTGCCGCTCCATCGTCGCATGGTCGATCATGGGATTGCGATAGGCGACCGCGCATCCTTTCTCACCAGCCTGCCCTATCGGCTGGCGCTGGCGGCGCTGGCGCCGCATGCGGCCTTCGATGTTGCGCAGGCGCCCGCACAGGTGCCGGATCACCTGCGCGCCTTCATGGAACAAGTTGCGGTTCTACCCGACGACACCTTGCTGGCGGAATTTCCCGCGCGATGGCCGGGGCGCATTGAAGTGACGACTTCATCGGGCCGTACCGGACGGACTGTGACGGATGTGCCGGGCGACCCCGCGCGACCGTTCGATAGAAACGCGGTGCGGGAAAAATTCTCCCGATTGGCGGCGCCCGTCATAGGAGCCGAGGCTTGCGAACGAGCGCTGGCGGGCGCCTTCGGATTGCTGAGTGGCAAGACCGATCCGGCGGGGCTGCTCCAACAAATCGAAGATATCCTGGCGCAGCGCTCGTGTGGCGCCGTTGAATGAACTACGACCCCGCCAAGGGAGTTTCTGGCCGTTCGGCCAGACGGTTTATCTTCATGCTTGCGCCGGCTGGCGTCTCTGCGGTGACACCTGGCGCGTGCCTTCCTTGCCTTTTTTTAAGGTCATGGATCGGTTGATACGCTGAGTTCGTTAACGCCGTTCCGGCCGCAAAAAGTCCGGTAGAGCCCAATTGAAAACGGGACACATCTCGCGTCCCGTCTCTTGCTTGCTGGAAAGCCGCCGAGGGTGGGCGTCACGTGCCCACGGCGTCGCGCACGCATTTCTTGGTAAAACTCGTCTTCGCCGCGCCAGAGAGCTTCTTGTCGGTTGCCTGGTCCGTGCAGGAGGCGGTCGCGTCCTTCTGACACTTTTTCATGAAGCTCTTGAGGGCGGCGCCCGCAAGGTTCTTGTCAGAAGCCTGGGATTTGCACGTCGCTTCTTGCGCCAAAGCGCCCGCCGCGAATGTCGAAAGCAGTGCTGCGAGCAACATCTTCTTCATCGGATTCTCCTCAGATCGTGTTGGGAATGAATCCTTCCCCCGGCCGAGCTTGGCGGCAACGCGGTTGTATACCTGAGGCGATGCAAAAATCCAGTGACCCGAGGCGCCTGGCCCGTTCGAGCTTTTGGCAAGACGGCCCGCGGTGCGGCAAATCCCCTGCCTGCTCAGGCAGGGACCGCGGCACCATCAGCACCGGACTCAAGCGAGACCGCGCAATAGCTGATGGCCTAGGCGAACCATGAAGCCCCTCATTTTGGCTGAAGCTGCGCCCAAGCCGCCCTTATCGCGCCGCACCTGCGGTAACATGAAGGCCACACTCCCTTTTGCCGCCGTCTTCCCACCACCAACGTCCCGCCCGTTCGGGCTCGCCGGGGCGCACTGCCCGGGTGCAGGGTGCGCAACCAATCGATAGGAAGCCCTTTTGGTGGAGCGGATTGATCGGAACTCCGTGAGCGGAAGTGAACTCCTGCACGGCCTGCCGGGACCAATCAAAGAGCGGGTTCAATTTGAGGAGATTGTGGGCCCGATCGGCCGTAATGAGGCTGATGGTCGCCCGATCTGCCGACTGATCGGCGCGCAATCCCGTAATCCAACCTTGCGCGCCCGCGAGCGCCCGCCTGAGCGGCTCGACCTTGCGGATGTCGCAGCAGGCGATGCGCGCCTCCAACGCCCGGTAGAAACCGTTGATGCCCTGGGCCGCGATGAGTTCTTCAAGCGCCGCCTGCTGCGGATAAACCGCGCGAATTCTCACGCCGTAGCGCCGCTCGGTTTCTTCCCAAGTTGTGTAGGTTTCCGCAAACAGGCGGCCAGTGTCGAGTGTCACGACATCGATATCGAGGCCAGCTTGGCAAATGTGATGAAGGATGACCTGATCTTCGAGCCCAAAGCTGGTGGTGAAAACGATCACGCCGCCGAGCGCTTCGCGGAAAGCGACAAGCCGCTCGGCCAGATTAAAGCCTGCAAGCGCGCGATCGAGGGTGGCGGCGGATGCGACAGCTTGGGATCTTTGCGGCGCCGAAGCGTGGTGGGTTGTGGATTCGCGCTTAAGCGCGAGCACCAGCCCGCCGCCGGCAATGCGCCCGTCGAGGTCTAGCACGATGCGCCCGGTGCGGGGATTGTCGGCGTAGAGGTCCGCCGCGACGGGGCTCGCAAGCGAAATCTCGACTTCGCCGACATGATTTTGACCGACATGATCTTGACCAAGGCTATCGTGGCTCGTAACCGCGTGGTCAGCCGGGTCGAATGCATTCGTGATCGTGGTAATGACGCCGCGGGTCTCCGCCGTTCCGGCCCGCACCGTGACCGGGGTGCCGGCGGTCAGCGCGGAGTCGTGCAGCCAGAATATCTGCGCCATGAGGGATCGCCCCGACGGCGCCCGATTGTCGGCGTGGGCAATGAGGTCGCCGCGGGCGATGAACACCTCGCGATCGAGCGTAATGCCGACCGACTGCCCAGCTCCGGCTGGGCGGCGCTCGCCGTCGTTGCCGGGCCATGCCTCGATGCTGCGCACGATCGCACGTTTGCCCGATGGCGCGACCGCAATTTCGTCACCCACCGCGACAGAGCCACTTTGAATCCGGCCCGCGACGATGCGGCGATCATCGAACCGATAGACCGCCTGCACCGGTAGCCGCAGCGGCAACGCAGCCGCGTGCCGCGCCGGCGCGAAGCGATCGAGCGCCTCGATCACGGTCGGGCCCCGGTACCAACCGATCGCAGCGGTTCGCTCGACGACGCCGTCGCCGTAGCGCGCCGAAATCGGGATGACGGCCGCCGGCTTGAGCCCGAAGTCGATCAGGCGGGCCGTCATTTCGGCTTCAATTTCAACGAACCGGCTGTCGTCGTAGCCCACCCGGTCCATCTTGTTGATGATCACGACCACCTGCCGGACGCCCAGCAGATGCAACAGATAGGCGTGGCGCAGCGTCTGCTGGCGCATGCCTTCGGCAGCATCCACCAGAAGCAGCGCCGCGTCCGCCTGCGATGCGCCGGTGACCATGTTGCGGAGGAATTCGGTGTGTCCGGGCGCATCGATCAGCACAAAGTCGCGTGCGGGCGTGCGAAATCGAATCTGGCTGGTGTCGATGGTGATGCCCTGATCGCGCTCAGTCTGCAGCGCATCAAGCAGGAACGACCATTCGAATGGCACGCCACGCCGGGCGCTGACGGCCCTGAGCTCATCAAGCTTGCCGTCCGCCAGGCTTCCAGTTTCGGCCAGCAAACGGCCGATCAAGGTCGATTTGCCATGGTCCACGTGGCCGACGATGACGATGCGGACCAGCGGACGCGAGGTTGCGGCTTGCGGTCCGGGCACGACGGCGGCTTGGGGGGCGGCGTGGGCATTCATGGCGATGGGACTCCATGACCAGGGAGCAAGCAGCTACTTTCAGAGATATCCGGCAACGCGCAGCCGCTCGAAGGCATCCTCCGCCTCGTGGTCCATGGCGCGGCCCGCGCGTTCGGGCGTCCGCGTGAGATGGAGCTCGGCGATGATCGCCTCGATCGAGGCGGCCTGCGATGGCACCGGAAAGGTGATGTCGGCGTCGCCAAGCGAGCGATAGCGTTTCCCGTTCTTGGCGAGATAGAGCGCAATCATCGGTATGGCTTCGCGGCGGGTATAGGTCCAGATGTCGCTCTCGGTCCAATGCAGGATCGGATGGACTCGCAGATGCGCGCCTGGGGGAAGCCGAGCGTTGAAGTGATCCCAGAATTCCGGTGGTTGATCACGCACGTCCCAGTGTCCTTGGAGGCCGCGCGGTGAGAACACCCGCTCCTTGGCGCGGGTCGCTTCCTCGTCGCGGCGGATCCCCGCGAACAGGCCATCGAAGCCGTGCTTGGCCAGGGCAAGCTTCAACCCTTCGGTTTTGCGCGCGGCCGAGCGGGCCGCCGGCGGCAACGTGGGGTCGACCGCCTCGATCGGCGGGCAGGATTCAACGATGAGATCGAGGCCCCATTCGCCAGCATAGCGATCTCGGAATGCGTACATCTCCGGAAATTTCTTTCCCGTATCCACATGCATGACCGGGAACGGCACGTGACCGAAGAAAGCCTTGCGGGCGAGCCATATCATCACGTTGGAGTCCTTGCCGAGCGACCACAGCAAGGCGAGCTTCTTGAGGCGCGCGAACGCCTCGCGGAAGATGAAGATGCTCTGGGCTTCAAGTTCGTCGAGCCGATCCATCGGTATCACTCCAATTCCGAGCCCGGCGCGAGGCCCATGCGCAGCCCACTGAGGGCGGGCGACATCAGAATCTGACAAAAGCGCCGGAATGCTGGCTCGAGCCCAAAGGCTTCGTACAACCGATCCTTCTCGTTGGCGGCGGGCACGCGCTCGAGCCACGGCCCATCGTAGACGTGGCAACCCGCACAGGTGCCCCCGCGGCTCGCTGTTAGGTCAATGCCGCCATCGCGAACGACCTCCCGCCAGCCCTCGATCGCCGGGACAGCATGCTCGCCACCTTGGTGATCGACCGCGAGAAGGAAAATCTCGTCGGGGGGCGCTTTTGAGGGCACTTGTTTCAAGAGAGGCCTCGGCGATAAAAAGAAAGACGTTCTGTTTGATATCCGCTTTCAACATCTATATAGAATTTAATTCTCGTCAATGGGGAATTTTCGCGGATGCGTTTCATGCCGAATCTTTCCGCGCCCGGGCCCCGGCAACTTGGCGAAATCCAGTCTGCGGCCCGGAGCTGGCTGAACCTGCTGCGCGGCCATGAAGGACATGGCCGATCATTTATCAAGGCGGTGAGTTGGCGGGTGGTCGGCTCCATCGACACGTTCACCATCAGCTTCTTCATCACCGGAAGGGTCAGCCTCGCCGGCAGCATTGCCACGGTCGAGGTTGTGACCAAGATCCTGCTCTTCTACCTGCACGAACGGGCGTGGGCTGTGCTACCTTGGGACAAACGCTGAGTGGTCGCTTGCATTTTATGCTGCGGGGCCCTTGTGTGCGAGCTCTCGATCCAAATCGTGGGTTCGTGTGATCCGGGCTCGCCCGCTGCACGGGCCCGCAACGTGTACGAATGACAAGTATCAGGGTCACTCCGTAAGGCTACGTCATGGATTCAAGCTTTGAACCACCGCGGCCTGCGCGAAGCGTGTATCTGGCTTTTTCATCATGCCCGCAACCCCCGCCGATCTCTTCGCATTCCTCGACCAGCTCGCGATCCCCCACTCCACCGTGTCTCACCCGCCTTTGTTCACGGTCGAGCAATCGCGCGAGTTGCGGGGCAAAATCCCTGGCGGACATACCAAGAATCTGTTCCTCAAGGACAAGCGCGGTGCCTATTACCTGATCGTTGCGGGCGAGGAGGTCACAATCGACTTGAAAGGTCTTCATCGCCGGATGGGGGCAAGCGGACGGTTCTCCTTTGGATCACCAGGCGCGCTGCAGGAGTTGTTGGGCGTCGAGCCCGGCTCAGTCACGCCATTCGGGGCGATCAACGATGTCGGCGGCAAAGTGACGGTCGTGCTCGACACGCCTATGCTGGCCCATGAGCTTTTGAACTATCACCCCCTCGTCAACTCTATGACCACCACCATTCCACGGGAAGGGTTGCTCAAGTTTCTTGAGGCTTGTCAGCACCTTCCGAAGATCGAGACCATCTCTGAGTAAGCTCGCTCAGATGGGTTGGTGATCCCTGTGGTGAGCACCGGGCAAGCCGTAGCCCGGCCTTGGATGCGGTAGCATGTTGACGATTCGCCACCCATCCGTTGAGAGCGGTGCCTGATGATACGGATCGTATGGTGGCAGGTATTCTGAATTGAGCCCGTTCAATCCTTACACGTTCCGTCCGCCATCGATTATGCAGGGGCTCAAAAAAGCGGCGTACTTGACCGTCTATAATCGCCTCCGCCCCAGCGTCGATCCAAATGAGATAGAGGCTTGGACCAGTTTACGACCCATTGCGCAGGTACATTCGCAAGCCGCTCCCGCACCTGCAGCACCGTGGCGGACCATTCGGCCCCTGTGGGTGTGGCTCGTTGGCTCGGGACAGGGGTGGTAAGGGGCTGCTGAACGACAACTATAAGATTGTCTATAACCATCCTTCCAACTGTGCCCACCCGCCCCATTCGCCCCGCTCATAGAGCCGACAGTGTCTGCCGATTGCGGACAGCCCAAGCAGCTTAGCAGTCTACACAACCGCAGAGACGATCATTCCTAAAAACCAAGTATAGCAGTAAGAATAACCTACTCAAGCTCCTCAAGCTCCACACCATCGGCCTCCCTAGCAGCATCAAGTCGCCGGGCCTCCTGATCGAGCCTGCGGAGCTGGGCGTCAACCGTGTCTCTGGCCGTGTTCCAGGCGAGCAGGGCTGCACGATGCTTAGCAACTAATTGATCATGATCCATGGTCGTGTTCCCTCCTGTTGATCAGGAGAAGCTCACATAGGGACGCCGCATCGGTAAGTCAACACTTACCTATTGGTCATCGTTACCGACGAACGGATGAGAGCACGGTATTCGATGTTGCAGCCCGGGAAAACAGCAACTGGCATGATACGTGCGGTTAGCAATGTCGCCGACTCGCGATCTTTAATGCTCATGAAAAATTTTGAAATATCAATGCCTCTCACGTCTTCCGCCTTCCCTTCCGGGGCGCTCTACAACACGTGAGAAGCGGTAGTGGGACGGGACCCGATGAGCAACCCAAGAGACTTGGCGTTATGGGATCCCATCTTCTCCACCAAGGTCTCGCTACGCTCGCGGCTGCGTGCTTTCGGCACCGGCTTTGAAAGCGATCAGCGGATATTGGCCGCCGTTGCGCCGCATGAGGCTCGGGGCAGGACATCAGGTTCCTGTGAGTGTTGAGGCATCCCGGGTTGGCTCTGCACCCGGGTTGGCTCTGCGCCTGGGTTGGCTCTGCACCTGGGTTGGCTCTGCACCTGGCGCGGCTTACTCGCCCAACGATTTGGCAAATCGAGCGTTGATGATTGAACCGACTGCTCCCCGGCCGTAAGTCTGGGCCCCGTGCATGGTGAGATAGTGTCATGGTGAGATAGTGTCATGGCCACCGTTCGGCACTTGCGCGAACTAGGTTTCGAGCTGTTCGAGTTGCTACCGGATGCGATCCTCGCGATAGACCGGCGCGGTGTCATACAGTACGCCAATCGTCAGGCCGCCAACTTATTCGGGCAGGATCCGGCAACCCTTGTCTCGTCATCCGTCGAGACACTGATACCTGAACACCTCCGGTCACGTCACATCGCCCATCGCGCCAAATACGGTTCGTCACCGCGCATGCGGCCGATGGGTTCGGGCCTCGGTCTTGTCGCGCGGCGTGCGGATGGCACGACGTTTCCCGTTGACATCATGCTGAACCCACTCCAGCACCTTGCGGAACCGATAGTGCTCGCGGTTGTGCGCGACATGACGGAACGCCAAGCCGCCGAGCAGTTGCTGAGGCGCGAGGTCAATCATCGTGCCAAAAACATCTTGAGCGTTGTTCAAGCGATGGTGCAGCAGACAAAGGCAAGCTCGTGCGAAGAGTATGTTTCACGGCTCAAGGAGCGCATTCGGGGTCTGAGCGCGAGCTACGATTTGCTGGTCAAGGACGAATGGCAAAGCGCCCCGCTCGCCGAGCTTGTGCGCGGACAACTTGCCCACTTCGGTGATCTTTTGGACGCTCGCATTGCCATACACGGCCCAGACTTAACGATTAAATCGGCGGCCGCCCAGGCAATCGGCATGGCGATTCATGAGCTCTCGACCAACGCAGCCAAATACGGGGCTCTCTCGACCGATACAGGCCGCATCGACATCGTGTGGCGCTTGGAACGAGCCGGTGCTCACGGGGACCGCTTCACGATGGAATGGAGCGAAAAAGGTGGTCCGACCGTTGCGGCCCCGGCGCGGCGCGGATTTGGCTGGCGCGTGCTCTATCAGCTCACGAAGTTGTCCCTGGGAGCGGACGTCACGCTCGAATATCCGCCCAGCGGGGTCATCTGGAGGCTTGGATGTCCTGCTGATCGGGTTCTTGCAAGCAAGGCTGCGGAACAACCAAAGTTGGGAGAACACCCAGTCAACGCATAACGACCATTCGATCAGTGTGCTTTGACATCGCAGAATCGCGATGCTGCCAGTCGAGCAGCAGCATGGCGGTTTCACCGCCTAGACCCGGGAAACCCTTCCTGGCGCTAATCCTGGGGTTCAATTTCGAGTAAGGATTTTAATCCGGAGGCCGACCTGCGGCCATCCTGCATCTCATAGTTCACCTTCAGCATGCTAGGTTCTGCCTCCTGAGCTCTGGAGATGGTCTCGCGCTGCATGCCAGCATTCCAAGCAGCGCGATGCTTCGCGATCGGATCACGCGTCGCCTGCGCCGGAGAATACCCGCATGGAGCCGACGGGATCCGGCCGGAGTTGTGTGTCGGGTCGGCCACAGGCTTGCGGGGCAGCCAGCAGCGGGCCATAAGGTTGCAATTGCAATCGCATGGCTGCTCACCATTTAAGCGGGGGTCTGGATTTGCGGCTTAATCGGGGCGCTGGTTGCAGGCTCTCGCGAGCAAAGAAAGGTCGATTTGGATGAATGTCGGGGTTGCGGCGGCGACAGCCGATGGTCTTATCAAGGACACCACAACACAGGCCTTCAGAAGGGACGTGATCGAGGAATCGCGTCGCCAGCCGGTTCTTGTCGATTTCTGGGCGCCGTGGTGCGGGCCGTGCAAGCAGCTCACACCGGTGCTCGAGAAGGCGGTGCGCGCCGCCAAGGGCGCGGCCAAGCTGGTCAAGATGAACATTGACGAGCACCCGGCCATAGCGACTCAGCTGGGAATCCAGTCCATCCCGGCTGTCATTGCCTTCGTCAATGGCCAGCTTGCAGACGGCTTCATGGGAGCTTTGCCGGAGAGTCAAATAACCGCGTTCCTGGAGCGCGTGACCCGCCAGCAGATTGGCGGCGAAGAAAAGGAGCTGCTCAAGTCCGCCGACGCCGCGCTGGCGGCAGGGGATGCGGCTGCGGCGGGGGAATTATATTCGGAGGTCCTGGCCAGCGACCCAGCCAACCTGCACGCGCTCGCGGGTCTCGCGCGATCGCATGTGGAAACCGGCAGCATCGAGCAAGCCAAACAGATTTTAGCGCAAGTGCCGGAGGCCAAGCGCAACGATACCGCAGTCGCGGCGGCCCGCGCCGCCCTTGAAGTCGCGGAACAGGCGACGCATCTCGGCCCGGTTGCCGAGCTGGAACAGAAGGTTGTCGCCAATCCGCTCGACCATCAGGCGCGATTCGATCTTGCCATTGCCTTGAACGGAAACAGCCGCCGGCAAGAGGCGCTTGAGCAGCTGATCGAGATCGTGCGCCGCGACCGCAAGTGGAATGATGACGCTGCCCGCAAACAGTTGGTTCAGTTCTTCGAGGCCTGGGGTCCGACCGACGAACACACGGTCTCAGGGCGACGGCGACTGTCGTCGATCCTGTTTGCGTGATCGGTTCGTGATGGCTCCACCCCTCCCCGTGTAGGCGACTCCGATCTCCCGATGCGGGGGCAGCGCGGCGGACTGAACGGTTGGAACCCGAGTGGTGAGGGGTGAGGCGAACGTTTCTTCGATGGCACGCCTCTGAAGCGCCATGTGCGCCTGGAGAGACCGGGTCAGGCGCAACGATATTGCGAAGGCTGCCGCGTCCTGCCCTCACCCTGCCCACCCTTCGTCCTCCCGCGGAGCAGGGTAGGGAAGGGCAGCAAGAAAGGCGTGGAGGGCGGGGACGAGCCCAGCCATGGCCACGAAGAGATGTCGAAAATGATCGGAACGCGCTCTAGGAGTGTGTCCGAATATTCGTGATCACCAACTTCGACGAGAATTTGATTCCACCGAAGCCGCGAAGAGGAGTCGAACTTTGCATCACCATTCTGGAAACGACCAACAATGAGAATTCCATTCCCAGCGACTCCACGTTTTCCGATTACTCGGACAGGCTCCTAG
>JASHYD010001016.1 GCA_030043175.1 Xanthobacteraceae bacterium
TGGGGCGAGCAGGCGACACCGCAGGATGCGGTTTATATCGACATGTGGGACGATTATCTTGAACCGGCCTGATTCCATGGCGGCGCACGAGCGCCTCTCATTGCTGCCAAGACTTCCTCGCGATGAAGGCGGACCTGTGTTTGCCGAACCATGGCAGGCACAGGCATTTGCGCTCGCGGTCAAGCTCTCCGAGCAAGGCCATTTCACATGGAAGGAATGGGCTGCCACGCTGGCCGATGAGTTGAAGGCCGCCGAAAATCGCGGTGAGCCGGACGATGGAACGCGATATTATGAGCATTGGCTCGCGGCCCTGGAACGGCTCGTCGTCGAGAAGGGGCTCACTGATCGGGAAGCGATGCACGAACGCAAAGAGGCGTGGACGGAAGCCTACCTCCACACCCCGCACGGCAGGCCTGTTGACCTGAACGGCGGCGCCCGCGGACACAAACACGGCTAAGCTGGGAGGGCACTATGAACGACCCCGAGAGGAGTTCGTCCGATCATTGTTTAGATCGCCGCACTGTCCTCAAGATCGCGGCGGGGGCATCGGCCGTCGTGGCGGCGCCCCGCGCTGTCTCGAGCGCTGTGCTCGCAAACAACAACGAGATCGTTGCACTCTCGGCGCGTGCCGCCGCCGACTACATCCGGCGCGGCGAACTTTCCGCCGAACGCTATGCCCAGGTGCTGCTCGAACGGTACAAGGCCCACACCAACCTCAATGCCGTCGCCCACATGGACGAGGCCAAGCTTCTCGAAGACGCGCGCGAGATCGACCGCGCCCGCTTGCGCGGCGCGCAGCTCGGCCCGCTTGCCGGCCTACCGGTGATAATCAAGGACAACGTCAACACGGTCGGCTTCCCCACCACCGCGGGAACGCGATTCCTCAAGGACTATCGCCCCAACGCAAATGCGCCGCTCGCCGACATGATCTTCAGGCAGGGCGCCATCCTGTTTGCCAAGGCCAACATGCATGAGCTCGCACTCGGGAGCACGAGCGCCAATCCGACCTTCGGTTTTGTCAAGAACCCTTACGACCTCACACGCATACCCGGCGGCTCCAGCGGCGGTACTGCGGCCGCCCTTGCGGCGCGGATCGTTCCCCTCGGTATCGGCAGCGATACCACCGGCTCCATTCGCATGCCGTCGCATTTTTGCGGGACCACGGGACTTCGGCCCTCAAACCCGCCCACCAACAAGCCCTATCCAGTCGATGGCATTGTGCCGCTTGAAGTCATCTTTGATGTTGCGGGGCCGATGGCGCGCAACGTCGCCGACGTGGCGTTCATGCACAGCGCCATTACGCGGGGTCCGGAGCTTTCGCCTCTCGATCTGCCCGGTGTGCGCATCGGCGTCCCGCGCACCCCCTTCTGGGAGACACTTGATCCGGACATAGCAAAGATGATGGACTCGGCTCTCGATCGGCTGCGTAGCGCCGGCGCCGTGGTAGTCGATGTGAACATTGGCGATCTCGTCAAGACGGCGATCGCGGTGCGGGGCGTGCTCCGCCGCGAGGATTTCCGCAGCGACCTTGCCGACTTTCTGGTGCGCGAACACCCGTCCATAACGATGAAAGATGCGATCCCTGAAATTCCAAGCAAGCGCGTGCGCTTCCTCGAAGAGGATGCGCGCGACCATCCGCCCTCGCGCGAGGATGTGGCGAAGGCGAAGGCCACCATGGATGCGCTCGGTCCGCAGTACCGCGACGCGTTCCGGCAACACAACATCATTGCAATCGCCTACCCAACCATGCCAATGCCAGCGCCATTGTTGCCGACGGACGGCGATGCGGTGTCACCGACCTTCGAGGTCGATGGGCGGCAATATCCGGACACGGCAATCCTCCGCAATTCATTCTCAGCGCCCGCGTTCCGCGCGCCAGCTTTGAGCACTCCGGCGGGGCTTACGTCCGAAGGGCTGCCGGCGGGGCTAGAGCTCGACGGCCTGCCCGGCGAGGACAACCAGCTGTTGAGTCTTGGCATGGCGATCGAAGCCGTGCTTGGACCGCTGCCGCCGCCTACGTTCCGCAACGGATGAAGCGCAATCCGGTCTCGCGGAGGCCCATGGCGCACATCTAATTCATCTGCACCCGGGAGAATGATCCAATCGATTGGAGTTGGGCGGCGTATTCGGCCGCATAGCCCTCTATAGTCAAAATACGCCAGGGGCGTCGGAAAATGGATGACGTTCAGATGTCCTGGGCGAGCAGCGTCTTGGCGATTTCATAGGAACCGTCGGTTGACCAATTATCGAACATCTCGCGGGCTATCCGCCTGCAAATGCCTCGGCGAGTTCCGCCCACTTCTCCGGGGATAGCCCAAGCGCCTCCGTCAGACTGACCGGGGGCGCCCATCTTCAGGCTAGTCGTTGTTTATTGCCTGTGAGACGGAACGAAGGTTTCCAGCACGGCCCTGCGCATGAGGTCGGGCGTCAACAGCCCTTGAGCAAGGATGAAATCGTGGAACTCCTGCTGGTCGAATTTGGGCCCGAGCGCTGCCTCAACCTCCCTCCGTAGAGCGAGAAGCCGCGTATATCCGTAGAAGTAGCTATTCGCCTGCCCGGGCGAGCGGTACGTGAACCGTTCCACCTCTTCCTTGGCGAAGGCGTGGCTCAGCATGACGTCCTTCTCAAGCACGTCATAGGCCTGCTCAGGCGTGATCTTGCCGCTCTGCAGTTCGGGATCGAGGTATGCGCGCGCCGCGCGAAGAAGCCGGAATTGCAGCGTGAGCAGCTGCCCCTCGACTGGCTCGTAGGGCTGAATCATGTATTCGGCGTACAGGCCCCAACCTTCGACATTTGTCGAATTGAATCCATAGAGCCCTCGCGCGAGACTTACGCCGTGTTCGACCATGGAATCGAATTGTAATTCGTGCCCTGGTCGCGCCTCGTGCGCAATCATCGTCCAGGCGGCGGCATCGAAGTTGAAATCGTCGTATGTGTCTGCAGCCGCGCCGTCGGCTCCCGGAATATTCAGCGGCAAGACGAATACCCCGCGCTGACCGGTATTGTTCAGAAGCGGCGGCGCTTTCATGTACGGAGCGGGTTGTTGCACCGTTTCGGCCGCCGTCGCCAGCCGGATGATCGCAGGGCGATCCGGCAGCGTCAGGAGCTTCTGGGCCCTGATGATTGCCTCGATTTCGTGTAGCCGATTTTCATAGAAAGGAATCACCGCGTCACCGGCAATCTGCTGCTTTTTCAGCTCTGCGATGACGGCACGATAGTCGGTCGATGCATAACCATTTTTCCGGGCGATCTCCGCCGCTAGCGGCGCCATTTCCGCTTGATATTGGGTGAAGGCAGCATGCGCCATCACGGCGATATCCGCCGGCGGGATGTCAATGCCATAGGCTTCAAACGCTAGGGCATATTCGTCCCGCTGCAGGCGGAAGTCTTTCCGTGCTCGCGGCAGGATGTTTGCCTTCAACCACGCGTCATAATCGGCCAATTCGGCTTTCAACGTCGCATAGGCCGGTTCCCATCCCGTCTGATGATATTTCTCGAAGAGCGCGGCAATGCCGTCGACGTAGTTCGCGTTCCGACCGAGCTCCGTTTCCATCGCCTGCTTCGATGGATAGATCATGTCCGGCTTCGCCATCTGCTCGATCGCGCGCTGCTTCAGAAGCTCAGTGTAAGGCTGGAAGCCGTTTTCGGTTCCCGCATACTTTTGCAAACGAACAACAGCGTTTGCTCGGCGTCCCGGTGCGACCTGGTCATCCAGCAATTCGCGGATGCCGTTAAAGATTGCATTGCTCGCGTTGAAGAATGGGACCTTGCGGCGAAGCCAAAAATCCTCCCATCGAAAGCCCCGATCAAGCGACTTCAAAAGAATGTCCAGGTCTTGTCGGATGCTTTCGTCTGTCTCCTTGGACTGCACCGCCTTGAGGTCCGCGACGACAGCTTCCAACTCGTGGCGCTTAGTCATCTGTTCCGCAAGCGTGGGATTGGCGACCAGCGGGTCGAATTGGCTCAGGCCTTGCGCAGACGCCCATTCCGGCGCGTGCTTGAACACCACGTCCAGGACCCTCTGGGTGTAGGTGTTGCTTTGCGCGATCGAGGGGTCATTGGCGGCTCCCTGTACCAAGGTCGAAAGGCATGTGCTGGCGAGCAACGCAACGCTCAGACAAAATCTCGCGATCCCATCACGCATCTTTTGCTCCTTTCTTGCCAGTGTTGGCCATGGATGCCCACGGTTCTTTTGGCGGCACTGCGTCACCCTTCGGCAGCAGCTCGATCGAAATGCCGTCCGGCGCGCACGAACGCCATGTGGCCATCGCGTAGGGGACGATTGGTGACGACGACGCCATCCGTCGTAGATGTCAGCTAGGTGATAGGCAAGGTGGCCGAAATTGTGCACGCCCGCTACCGTGGTCGTATCCGAGCATAGTAACGACGGAGGTGCTGTTGCACCATCCGTCGAGCTACGACGATCAACTGACGTGGCTCTGCCTACGGGACACCAAGATGAGCGGACGTCGACACAAAACGACGCTATCCGGACCAACGGCGCAAGCTTTCTTTTGCCCTTTGCTCCAAAGCTGCGGCCCCTTGTTCCCTAGCGAGGTTGATGGCGGCGCGGAACGATGCTTGCGGCTTGCGTTTCCGGCGGCGGCGGCACCAATAGTTCGCCTTGCAGCCGATAGAGCTCTGCGGTGTAGCAGCGTTCGCAAATGCATCGACCAATGCGATCCCGTCCTCCACGGCTTTCACTGCATCGGCATGGTGACCGGCTGTCATTTGCGCTTGCGCCAATAATCCGAGTAGATACGAAAGGAAATGGCTGCGTGACCCGCAATGCGGCAATTGTTTCGGTCAACAAGGCAATGTCGCGATCGGGGTTGCCGGTATGCGCCACAGCCGCGATAGTGCTGGGGTCGATATTAGGACCGACAACGCCGCGCTTCGTCTCCCGACGCAGCGGCGTCAGGCCTTCCTGAACAAGTTGGACATACCAGCGCCCAGGGCCGCGGATGTCTCGACGGATGATACGGCAATACTTGGTTTTCGCTTTGAGCGCCTCGCTCTGCCATGCGCTGGCCGGATCGAGGATTGCTGGAATCACCCGCCCTGCGGTCCGCACGGCGCCGTCGCGCCAGATGATGGTGGACTTGGCTTCCTTGCTTTCAAAGGAATTGTACCAATCCCGACGCCTGAACTTGGGGCGCCCACGCTTGCCAAAAGCATATTGCAGGATCGCATTAAAGGCCCGTGTGGCCGCCGTGTGGGCAACGTGACCGGGAAGGTGGTCCCCGATCCGGCATTTATCTCCCCCGAGCGCAAGGCCAGAGCGGACGAATTCAAGCGGCTGTTCGAGGCGTTTAGATTTACCGGGTATGCGCTCCAGAAATTCGCCCAGGGGACCGCGGTTCACCTCGCGACATCTTCCGAGCAGCACGGTATGCTCTCGATTCACGCATCAAATCGAGACGACGCAATCCTTCGCCAAGCACGGCGTTAGCGACATTGCGGCCAGCATCCAGGATAATGGTTGCCCGTTCATCTGCGGGATCCGTCTTCAGGATCGTCGCTATGAGCAGGGACAAGACTCCGACCCTAATCCTACAGTTCTAATGGCCGATTACCGTCTGGAGTATCGTAGCGACTTCAGCGGAGGGGTGATTGTCCGCGCTGCCGGCCCGCCCCAAAGCCGCTTCGAGCGGCGACACGCGGCGGTCATCCATGACGGCGACTTCCGCCCCGTGATCGATCAGATACTGGACCACGCGGGGCCATCCCCATTGCACCGCACCGAATAACGCGCTCTGCCCGCCCCGCTCCGGCAGCGTGCCACCACGCCCCATGCGCGTGGTCCTGCTCTTGACGTCGGTGATCCGCGCATTCACGTCGGCGCCGGCCGCCGACAGGATTTCGAGTGTCGCTATCGAACGATCCTGCGCATCATTGGCGTTGGGATTGAATCGCGGGCTGGGTTTCATGCCTAGCCCCGCGGCGGCCATCAGTGGCGTCACGCCCATCGCGTTGGGTACGTCGACACGCCCTCCGTACTCCAGCAACAGCCGCACGGCCTCGCTGTCTTGTCCCGCAGCGGCGCGCAACAGAGGCGTGGCGCCGGTGGTTATGATCTCGTCGGCGAAGCGGCCGGAGTTGCCGCCGCGCCCGGGCCGGTGCATGTTCAACTGAGGATTGGGGTTGACGCCGGCGCCGAGAAAAAGTCGTGCGAGCTCGAGCGCGGTGGTCTTCGTCGTCACGATCGGCGGCCCGGTGCGTTCTGCGTAAGCGTCCAGACTGTACGTATTCATGTCGATCGCGGTGTACAGCGCGGTGCGGCCCCACCAGTCCCACAGATGCGGATTGGCGCCGCGCTCGAACAGCAGCTTTGCCGTGTCGAATGCGAAATTATCGACGGCCACCATCAGCGGCGTCACACCGTCGGGGGTCGGCCGGTTGGGATCCGCGCCGGCATCCAGCAGGGCCTGCACGCAATCCGTACATCCCGAGCGCGCCGCATAGAGCAGCGGTGTCAGGCCGCCGGTCGGGCGATACTGATTGCGCGGCTCGCCGGTCAACTGGCTCGGCCAGTCGTTGGCCAGCGCGCGGGCATTGACGTCCGCCTTATGGTCGA
>JASHYD010001017.1 GCA_030043175.1 Xanthobacteraceae bacterium
CAACATCGGCACGATCGCTTCCGGCGATTGGCGCGCCCCGCTGGCTCGAGGCGACACGATTATCACGCTCGGCGCCAGGATAGAGACGGTCGGCGTGGCGTCGGCAAGGGAGGTCGATGACTGCGATGTCGTCATCGATGCCGACGGGGCTACCGCCATTCCGGGCCTGATCGACTCCCACGTCCACGTCACGTTTGGCGACTACACGCCCCGCCAGCGGACCGTCGGGTATCTCGAAAGCTGTGTCCATGGCGGCGTGACCACGGCGATCAGCGCCTCCGAGGTGCACGTGCCGGGACGCCCGCGCGATGCCGCGGGGGTCAAGGCACTCGCGGTTGCGGCAAGCAAATGTTTTGAGCACTACCGGCCAGGCGGCATGACGGTGCACGCCGGCTCCATCATTCTTGAACCCAGCTTGACTGGCAACGACCTTGACGAGGTTGCCAAGCAAGGCGTTTGGCTCGCCAAAGCCGGGTTCGGCGCCTTCGCGAGTGCCTACGAATATGCCCCCTTGATTGCGGCCGCCCGCGCCCACGACATGATTACCACTGTGCACACTGGCGGCTCGTCGATTCCGGGCTCCGGCGCCATCACCGGCGACCACCTCCTGGCCCTCAAGCCGCATGTCTCCTTCCACGTCAACGGCGGCCCCACGGCGATGCCGGATCGCGACTTCGAGCGGATCATCCGTGAGAGCGACATCGCCCTGCAGATCTGCACCGCAGGCAATCTGCGCACTGCGCTCCTTTGCGCCAGTCTGGCGCAAAGGCTCGAAGCCTTCGACAGGGTGATCATCGGCACCGATACGCCGACCGGCAGCGGAATCATGCCGCTCGGCATGCTCTACACGATCGCGCATCTGTCGAGCCTCGGCGGCCTCGCACCCGAGGTGGCCATCGCCGCAGCGACCGGCAGCAATGCGCGTGTGTACCGCCTCGACTGCGGCTCCCTCGCGGCCGGTAAAGCGGCGGACATCGTCCTGATCGACGCTCCGGACGGCGGCACGCAGAGCGATGCGCTCTCGGCAATCCGCAATGGCGACATCGCCGCGGTCGGGGCCGTTATCACCGCCGGCCAACCGCGTTTCGTCGGCAGGAGCCGCAACACCCCGGCGACGACGCGAAACATCCGCGTTGCCGCTTGCCGCCTGCCAAAAGATTTTTCCGGGGCCGAGCATTGATGGTGGTGAAGAAATCGAGGCACAATGCCGGCCGGTAAGCCAATTCCGCTCTGCGAGGACTTGCCGTGCTACGCAAAGCGGTGGCGGCGGCTGAAGCGCCTGTCTTTTGTTCCGCGCGCGGCGCACTAATCGAGAAGGACCCGCAATGTTCAAAGCATCAGCCGGAAAAGCATTGCCGACATCTATCATCGGGTCGCTGCCGCGGCCGTCCTGGTACACCGCCGTTCTCGGCCCGCGGAGCTTTCTTGAAGCCATGGTCAATGCCCGCTACCGCGAGCAATACGAGGACGCGGTCTCGGTTCATCTGCGGGCGCAGGAAACGGCAGGCCTGGATATCTGTACCGACGGCGATGCGCATTACGATGACGAAGTCGGCGGCATGAGCTGGCAGAGCTACCCGTTGACGCATATGGCCGGTTTCGACACCGTCGCCGAGCCGGCGGTCTACAATGTCGGGGCGGTCGGCTTCCCGCGCGGGCACATCCTGCACGATTATCTCGAAGCGCGCGTCTTCCCCAAGATGGTGGGACCGGCGGGGCCCGGTAACCTGCAATATGCCGCCATGTGGAAGGTGGCGCAGCGTTTGACCACCAGGCCGGTCAAGTTCGGCACCATCCTGCCGGAGCTTCTCGCAGCTTCCGCCGTCGATACCTACTATAAGGACCCGGTCGAGCGCACGATGGCGCTGAGCGAGGCTCTCAACAAGGAACTCAACGAGCTCGCCGATGCCGGCTGCCCAGTGATTCAGATGGAAGAGCCGCAGATTCACATGGTACCGGTGCGCGGCAAGGCGTTCGGCAAGCTCGACGTCGGGGATCTCGTCGGGGTCTTCAACAACACGGTGAAAGGGCTCCGCGGCAAAACCGAAGTGTGGTGTCACACCTGCTGGGGAAACCCCTCGCAGCAGCGCATGTTCAACGAAATCCAGAGTTATCAGCCGACCCTCGAGGCGCTCAATCACGTCGACGCGGACGCCCTGACGTTCGAAACCTGCTCGTCCGGCCCCGGTGACCTCAAAGCGATCGGCGAAACGATCGAGGACAAGAAGATCGTCATCGGTGTGATCGATCATCACACCCTGCAGGTTGAGCGCCCGGACGAAGTCGCGGCCTTGATCCGCGAGGCCTTGAAATATGTTCCGCCCGAACGGCTGATCATCTCGTCCGATTGCGGGATGGGCCGCGAGGGCATGAGCCGGCGGCACGCGACCTACAAGATGGTCGCGATGGTGCTCGGCACCAACATCGTACGCAGGGAGCTCGGGCTGCCGGAAGCCGAATGCCTGGCGGCCGACCCGCGATACTCGTTGACGGTAACCAGGAGCTAAAAGCACGCGATTGCAATCGGCCCCTATTCGTCCTTCAGTAACCCTCCCCTGAAAACGAGTGTCTCCCAGAGTAAGTTTGGGACGACGGCCCCCATGTTGCAACCCACCCCGGGCCGGTTCCTCATCTTCCCAAGGTTTCCTGGGGGCCTCATTAACCTGCGAGTGGAAATTCATGTCCTGCAAATGGCTTGATTATCAGCGATTGCTGTCGCCATTGATCCCGCTGACACGGGGTTGCTCAACGGGAGTATGACAAGCAGCACGAGAATGACCATGAGCGTATTTTAGATAAAATCGAGCGAGCGGACCCGCTCCCCCGCGAGCGGGGAGGCGGCGACTAAGCGTGGGGATCACATAAGGATCGCGCAAGATGAAAGATGTTCAAGTGGGATGCATTCGGTTCGCAACGATCGTGGTGCTCGGATTACTGGCCAATGCCATGCCCGGGTATTTGCGCCCGACGGCGGCGGAGACAGTCCGCGATGCCTGCACTCATGATGCCTTCAGACTGTGCAGTAACACGATACCGAATGTCGGGCGAACCAAGGCGTGCCTAGCAAGACACCGCAGCAGCCTCAGTCCGAAATGCCAGACAGCTTTCTCGGGCGGCCGTACACATGAGCGTTCCGCGGAACGCAGTGCACATGAGCGTTCCACGGAACGCAGTGCACGTGAGCGTTCCACAGACGCCGCTGCAAATGAGCGCTCTGCCGACGACAGTAAAAATGAGCGTTCCGCCGACGGCAGTGAAAATGAGCGTTCCACGGACCACAGCGCACATGAGCGCCACTATCGTAGCCGTCCGCGCCACTACGGCTACTATCGCCACCATTATCGCCGCTTCCACCTGTTCCCCTTCTTCTGAGCGCTGAAGCGACGCAATGGAACGGAGTTAGAGCGAATGTCGTGCTACTGCATGCGCTCCACCTCCGTTCGAGTCTTTAAGACCGGCCGAGGTGTCGAAAGGCAACAAGGCGGGAATTCGGGCTTGTAGCCGTTCGTGCCAGCGGCTCCTTCAGCGTGGGCACTGCCGGGATCAACGCCGAGTCCTGCAAACTTCTCATCGCGCGGACGACTGTGGCTATGCCCGGTGGCCCGCGCTTCCCTCTCCGGTCAAAGCCGGGGGTCTTAAGTGCGGGAGGCCAGGATGAATGCTGGTTCGGGGCAGCTGTCCAGACTCGATGTCGTGATCGGCAACAATTTCGGTCATCTGCCGATGTTCGTCGGCGCCGAGAAAGGCATTTTCAGAAAACACGGCATCGACGCCCACATGAAGGTTGTCGATACCGGGACCGATATGGTCAACGCCATGCACAATGGCGAAGCGCAGATCGGCGACATGAGCGTGACCACCTTCCTCAAGGCAGTCCATTCCGGCGAGCCATTCAAGGTGATCGGCATCATCATGAACGACGCGACCCGCGACAACGCCGACGAGCCGCTCGGGATCGTCACCCGCAACGGCGCCGGCATCAATGCCGGCAACGTCACTGACCTCAAGGGCAAGCGCATCGGGCTCGCGCGCGGGCAGACCTCCGACGAGTATTTCAAGATGGTGTTGCGCCGCGCCGGCATGAGATACGAGGACCTGACCATCGAGAACATCTGGTCGCAATTCGGCCTGGCGCCGGCCCTTAAAGAGGGCAGGGTCGATGCGGTCGTGTCGTGGGAGCCCTATGTCACGGCGGTGCTTGAGCAGGTCCCGGACTCGTTCCTGGTCATTCGCGGCGGCCATCACATGTCCTACGTGATGGTGGCGACCGCGCACGGGCCGACGATCACGAGCAGGCCGGACATCGTGCTTAGCTTCACCGCCGGGCTTGCCGGCGCGTCGCATTACACCCGTAACCACCGCGACGAAGCGGTGGAGATATTCGCCAAATGGGTTGCCAACACCGACGTTGCGGTGGGTAAAAAGGCGATCCGCCACATCAGCTATGATCCGCGCCTGTCGCCGGCCGTCATGCGGGCATTCGAGGCGGCGGAAGAC
>JASHYD010001018.1 GCA_030043175.1 Xanthobacteraceae bacterium
CGTCCGCTCGCCACAGTCCCCTAAAGGCGACAGTGGCCATGTATGGGGTGGCTGAGGACCGCCGTCGATCTTGGCAGACGGGAACAAATAAAGAACGTCTAAACCCGATGTCAAGATGGCTTATACCCCATCCCCGCGAAGGCTGATGTTTCGCCCGAGTGAGTCGCCATTCGTGCCAGCGGCTCTTTCAGAGCGGGTTAATGGCGCCGGAAATCAGGTAACGGCCCCTTCACCACCAGCCAAACGCTATCGGCGCCCGCCCGGGTCGCCGCAAGTCCCGACCGGCGCAAGAAAGCACATCCACCAGCAGGACCGCCAAGCTTGTTGGTAGGCACCGACTGATGGTTACCGAGGATCAGTCCATCGACAACATGACTGCGGTGCCCATGCCGGAAGGGTGTGGTCAAAAAAGCTCGTAAAGGTCTCTAAAGAAGGCGGCCTTCTGATCGTCCCACTCTCGAATCCCATATGCATCATTGAAGCGCTCGGCAGCATCGTGCCCGAACTCGGTCAGTAGTTCCGCTTCGATCACGGCCAAATCCACATATCGATCCGAACGACCCGAGTGCCCACAATCAACGAATCCGAGTTCGCCATCCGACCCAATTAACATGTTTGATAACGTTGCGTCGCCGTGGACGACGACAATGTCCTCACAAGCGGGAATTGCACCATCAAGACGTCGGTAAAGCATCGAGGGGGTGAGTCCAGAATTGCGGTCATCGAATTGACTGGCGTCGAGCAAGTTCTGTTCAATGGCCTCCCGAGCCCGTTCAAGCCGTGTGCGTGGCGTTTCATCAAAAGGGCAATTTGTGCTTGGCAGTGCGTGAAGCCGAGCTAGCCCTCGACCCAATGTGTGCACGGCTCCCAGTCGATCGTCAGTATCGAGAGTTAAGTGCCGCCCCGGGACCGCCGTCATAAGTACGGCGTTGACCCTTTGAGTTCGAGTTTTCATAAGAAATCTTGGCACTCGAATATGATGCGATGATAGCCATTCGGTGCGTGCCATCTCCTGCGCCAGCAGCTGCGCCCCAGGTCCGGAGGCAAGCTTCAAATATTTACAACCGCCAGCTGAGTCCAATACTCGGAAGACAAGCGCTCCGCCCATTCCCGAAATAGGCTCAACCTCGTCGCCGGCGAGCGCGTCCTGCCAGTCCGGCGGCAGAAGCTCAACGACGTTCTCAAATCGCAATTGGTCTTCCATAGTGAGTAGTCGATAGCAAGGGACGGCGCGCTTCGCAAAATTGATGTGGCTTGCCGATCCACTTGCGCCACGCTCAGCTTGTCTGTCATACGCAGGATTCAAAGTCCCTGTGACAGCTCGACAACAAGCTCGGCATTCAACTCCGCACCAGCAACTTCAATCATCTGCCCTAGCTCAAGCCACTGAGAACGGAGGCCGGCAGTCGCCACGCGCCGACAACAAACATCACCAAGGAAATGAGCAGCAGGATATACATGACCCAGGATTCAATTAATTTCACCTTGGACTTAGACCTGTCCATTTCCATTGCTGAGATCGCCCATGCCACCGTCGGGAGCGCGGCTCCGACGACAAACATGCGCAGAGAATTCTGAATTGCTTGCGTAATTGGTACCGCAATTTCTGCATCCTTGGTGGTGGCGGCAGCAATTAAGATTAGGCACGCAAAAAGCACCATCGCGTTGAGAAACGTCAGGGCGGTGATCAATCGATGTCCCATACGGGCTCCTTGTGTTGACGCGAGTTTATCAGCATCCTTCGAACGTAAAGACCTGCGCCGCCTTAAAACGGCCGTGGAGGGGAACGAGTTCCGCGAGGTTCCGTCTTCGTGACATGCTCCCACGCCTGAAGGCGGGGGATTCTGCCCCAGCCTCCCGCGCGAGGCTCCACGCAAGCGTCAGGCTGCCGCCTTCTAAACCATATGGCGGGATGGCGCATTAATGCTCCTCAAGAACGCGACCAAGGCCGATCACACGGTCTTCGATCCCGCTCCGGCGGATTGCGTCCCAATAGGAGACCGTATTGATCGCCAGCACGGGCTTGCCAAGCCAACGTTCCGCCTCCGCAGCGACCGCCACCGTCGGCAGCGCAGTGCCGACCTGGAGCAGCGCGTCAACATCATTGCCGTCAAGCTCACGCAACGCCGCCCGGATATCAGCCAACGGCACCTGTGCGATGAGGCGCGGAGACTTGCAGGCCAACCCCTTTAGGCGGACAACCTCAAATCCGGCCTCCGCCAGGTAGGCGCGAACCATTTCATCCCCGCGCGGCTGATGCGGCGTCAAGATTGCAATTCGGTGCACCCCGAACTTTTTCAGCGCCGCGACTGCAGCCGCAGCCCCCATGGTGACTCCGACGCCGGCGCGTTCCGCAAGTTCGGCTTGCAGCTTGTCCGCACTGGCAAGGCCGCCCCAAAAGCTTTCAAGCGCGATGGCCATGATAAGATGATCAAGGTCACCGGTCATGATCTGGTCGATGGCGGTGCGCATGCCCTCGCGCATCATCGTCATATGTTCCAAGAAGGCTTCTTCGGTGTTGAGCGGGCGCTCCTTGATAGTGACACGGCCGGTATGACAGGTGACGCCAGGCACGCGAAACAGCTCGCATTCAGGCCCGACCGTGGTGTTGGTGGACGGCACAATAATGCCAATCCGCTTTCGGTATCCCAAGGTATCGGGCACGCAACACACTCCCAAATCAAGGCGGCTTTCGTTGGGGGTCGCATCGAGTTACACGGCTGCTTTCGTGCTCACAAGCGTCTCATCAGGCCCCTCCCGGATGGGATCAGGCAAGCTCGCGGACGGATTGTCAAAGCCGGAAAGAACGGCGCCTCGCGTTGAGCAGCGATAAGGCAGCGCGGGGCCACCATCTTGGCCGCTGAATCAATGTCTGTGTGGCGGCAAAAGACATCCCATAACGGCACGCTCCCGTCGCTGGAGGCCGCGCGCTTGTCGTCAGAGCTCAACGCCACACTCAACACTGACGGGTGACATTGCGCAGCCGCCAGAGCTGGACGCCGCTCTACTGACAATGTCCGCACGACCGGCGAAGGTAGAGTAATACTAGCCCCGATTAAGTTAAGTTGGGCGCGTTGTCGCCGCGTGGCCCAACTCTGAATGTCACGATCCGAACAGCAACTAGGGGATAAGCACCGTCAAGGCGAACAGAAACTCGCGGCGGTGACGCGCAGGTGGGACGATTCATCGATCTGCGCTAACGGGCATCAATTATGGCCTTCTCCCTTCAGAGGCCGCGCCGGATGGCGGAAATCCTCAGTCTTTACCAAAGGCGGCCTGGACCCAAGAGCTTGTCGATTGGTGCACGGAACGCGCGCCATGGCGGCGATCGGCGGCGCTCATCGTTCGAGGATGGCTAGTATCGCCCGTCATCAACGCGTGTCCGTACCAGCCGCAGCTTAGCCGGACTATGCCGAGATAGGCGGCAAAGCTTCGTTAGAATCCAAGTGTCGGGACGACGTCGGCAGAGGGGGTTTTCCATCGTTTGGGGGCGCGCCCCTCCGCAAAGGCGCGAAGTTCGCGCGCCAAAATCTTTCGCCAGAGAATGATGGCGGCATCCGAGCGCCCGAGACGTTCGTTGGCACGATCCTCTATTCGCCCCTGGCCCGCCTGCACGGCTATATCCTGGACGATGGCGAGGTCTGGGTGAGTCACATCGGCGTAACGCCGTTTGCCCGACCAGATATCGCGGACAATCTCCATGACGGGAGGCGCTAGTGCAACCTTGCGATCGTACTCGGCGCGCTTTGCGCGGTAGGTGTCTGCGTTCGCCCCGGTGACTTCGACATGACTGGTGATCAGCCAAAGGTGGTTTTCGTCGTCGACCGGCGTGAAGCTGAAATAGATTTCCGTCCAACCGCCGACGCCGTCCATTCCGGCGATGGGCGGCACGATCACCCGCGTGATGTTGGGAGCGTAGTGCAGCGTCTGCCTGACCTGGCCGGACTTGCGGGTTCCAAAACGCAGCATGCCCCAGTCGGTTTCCTCCGCCGAGATGATCGGCAGATCGACAGCAAGCTTCGCGTGCGAGCCGCCGGGCTGATGGGTAAAGGCGACGTGAACTTCGTCCATACTGTTCTCGAAGCTCTGCAGATAGTTGCAGGGCACCTCCTCGACGTTCCAGACCTGGATCAGGCCCTCAGTCATGCGGTGGGGGAAATGCGGGAACGGCGGCGGCTCGCCTGGTCCAAAATAACCGAACACGAGCCCAAGATGTTCGCGGGTCGGATAGGTCCGAATCGAAACCTTGCGCGCGAAACCCGGTTCCTCGGCGGGCTGCTCGATGCAGCGGCCGGAGCACTCGAACTTCCAGCCGTGATAGGCGCAGCGAATGCTGTCGCCCTCCACCCAGCCAAGATGCATCGGCGCGCCGCGGTGTGGGCAACGATGAGCGATAATCTGCGCAATTCCGGAGTGGCCGCGATAGAGCGTGTACTCCTCGCTCATGATCCTGATCGGTTTGGCGTACCCGACCGGCAGGTCTTGGATGGGACAGATGGCATGCCAAAACTGCCGCATGAATGCGCCGCCAGCCGTGCCTGGGCGTGTCGTGGCTATATCGGGCTCCGCGGAAGCCGGCCCCGAAACCAGTGCGAGCGATGGCGATGGTTGTCCAATCAGCGTCATCGATTCGTTCTCCCAAACCCATTTGTGACAAACGAGATGATAGCAACGCCCCTGCGACGCACCTACCGATGCCGCACGGCGTACCTT
>JASHYD010001019.1 GCA_030043175.1 Xanthobacteraceae bacterium
TTTGAACAAGCAAGAGAATTTTCGTGCAGGCGCAGTGATCGTCCTGCGGCACCTTGAGGGCAAGACGGGTCAAAGCGGCCTTGATCTCAAAAAAGAGCGCCGGAGTGCCTGAGCATGTGCGCCCGCATGACGCGCGAAGAACCGCCACAGGGCGCTTCCGGTCTGGGTGCGAAGCGACGCTGCGAAGAATTCCATGATGGTCGCGTATTCGGCGCCGCATTTCGCGAGTCGCGTGCTCTGACATTTCTCAGTCGGCACATCACCAGGCCGAGAGCAAGATCATCAAGGTGACCCGTCGCTTTTGCCGCCTGGCGAATTGGGGAATATCTGCTCCCAGCCGCCGCCGAGCGCCTTGAAGAGCTGCACGAGGTTGAGTGACACGTTAGTGGTGCTCGTCACATATTGCTGCTGTGCCTGCAGCAAGGTGCGCTCGGCATCCAGCACCGTGAGAAAGTCACCGACACCGTCGCTGTATCGATCGCGAGCAAGGATGAGCGTCTGACGGGAATGCTCGATCTCGAGGTTCAGGCGCATCCGACGTTCCTGTTCGAGGCGATAGGCTACGAGTGCATTGACCACCTCATGCCAAGCCCGCGTCACGGTTTTCTGATATGCGATCGCCGCTTCCACTTGCTGCGCCTCGCGCAGTTCGAGCGTATTCTTGAGGCGACCGCCGGCAAAAATCGGCACCGTGATGCTCGGTCCCGCCATGTATTGCAGCGACTTGGCCTGCAAGAGTTTCCCGATGTCGATCGAATCAAGGCCAACGGTCCCATTGAGTTGAACAGTCGGATAAAACGAGGCAACAGCGACGCCAACATCAGCGGTCGCGGCGTGTAGTTGCGCCTCGGCTGCACGAATGTCCGGCCGTCGACGAGCGAGCTCAGAGGGGATGCCGAGTGGCACCCGCGGCGGCGCCAGGGGCACCAATTTTGGGCGGCCCAGCGTAGAGCGCAGTGCGCCGGGCGGCTGATTCAGCAGCAAGCTCACGGCGTTGCCGTACTCCGACTCCTGCTGTCGCAGTGCCGGAATCTGCGCGGCGACATTTTCGATCTGCGTGGCTGCGTTCTCCACGTCCAGGCCGGTACCGACTCCCTTGACGGCGCGCTCTCGCGCGCGTGCCAGGACGTCCTCGGCGACCTTCAAATTCTCAATAGCGATGCGGATCTGCATCTGGACGCCACGCAGTTGAATGTAGTCGCGGGCCATCTCCGCCAGACTCGAGACGAGGCTATCGCGGCGCTGTTCCGCGGCCTGATCGACCTGCGCATCTGCCGATTCGACCTGACGGCGGACTCGGCCCCAGAGGTCGAGCTCCCAGGAGGCATCGAAGCCGATGTAGTATTCGTTGAACGGCGTTGGAACCAGCGGAACATGGCCTGCCGAGGGGGGCAGGAACTTGTTAATGAGGCTGAGGGGACCGTTTACGCTGTAGAGTTCGCGCTGGTATCTCGCGTCGCCGTTTACGGAGGGAAACGCGGCAGCGGCAGCGACGCCCCGCTGAGAGCGGCTTTCCGCTAGTCGAATCGTCGCCGTTTGCACATCGAGATTTTCGGCACTGACGCGTTGCTCGAGGTCGGTGAGGATCGGATCGCGGAACACCGCCCACCAGTTCGGATCGGGCGGCTGCTGCAGCCACGGATCGACGGGCTCCCCGGTGTAGGAGCCTGCCGGTAACTGTGGGGCCGGCGGAACGAAATCCGGGCCAAATGCGCAGCCTGCCAGCGCCGCCGCCAGCACCGCGGGGGCAAATCGCCCGATCCGCGACACCATCAGGAGGCTCCGCCGGGACGGTTACCGCCTTTTTTGGCTACGAGTAGGAAACTGAAAGGAACCATGGAAGGCGCTGGCCACCGCCATAAACACCTAGCGTGCGGAAAAGTTCCAATCCTTGAAGGTCATCATTCAATGTCGAACGCCCGCGTGATGCGGAGATGGCCGGGCGCTGCATTTTATGGGCGCAACGAGAAAACTGAAAGGAATCATGATCAAAGCGATGACCGCGGCGTACATGAAGATATCCGCATAGGCGAGCACCGCGGCCTGCAGCTGGAATACTTGGTATATCCGACCGACAGCATCGTCGCGGACCGCGCTCCCGGCCCGGCCCATTGCCCGCAAAGCCTGTTCGTACGTTGCGATCAGTGTTTCAAAGGGCTGATGGAGCGGGGTTGTCCACCGCGACAGGTAGGCCTGGTGAATCTGGGTGCGCTCGGTATTTGCAGCGGTCGCCAGAGAAATGCCAATGGAGCCGAAGACGTTGCGGAACATGGCAAACAGCGCTGCGCCGTCGTTGTTGAGTTCGCGAGGCAGGGTCAGAAATGCGACGGTATTGATCGGAACGAGCAGGAAGCCGAGCCCGGCGCTTTGAAGCGTCCGCATCATCATCAGGGTGCGGAAGTCGACGTCCGGCGTGATGATGGTGCTGGTGGATAGGAGCCCGAACCCCAGCACCAAAAAGCCGAACGCGATCACATAGCGTGTTTGCACAACCTCCAGCAGGGCGTGACCACTGGGATCAGCACCATGATGGCGATTCCGCCCGGCGAAAGCACCAGTCCGGCCCAGGTGGGCGTGTAGAGCAATACCTGTTGGGTAAACTGCGGGAGGGCGACAGCGCTCGCATAGAGGATGCCGGCGGCTGCTGCGATCAACAGGCAGCCTATGGAAAACTGCCAGTCCTTGAAGACCATGACGTTGACAATGGGCTTTTTCGCGATGAGCAGCCATCCGATCGCACCGAAAATGCCGAGGAATGCCAGGAGAGCCATCAGCCGGATGAAGTTCGAACCAAACCAATCGTCATCTTCACCGCGATCCATCATGATCTGCAGACAGCCAAGGCCAATGGTAATGAGGGACAAGCCGATATAGTCGATGCCGCGGGTTTTCTTCTTCCGCAGCCAAGGCGGGTCCTCGACCAGCAGAGAAACCAGAAATACGGCGATGAGCCCGCTCGGGATATTAATGAAGAAAATCCATCGCCAATTCCAGTTATCAGTGATGTAGCCGCCGAGCGTGGGTCCTAGTACAGGGGCGACCACGGTGGCGAATGCTGCAAGCCCAAATGCGGCGCCGCGTTTTTCAGGCGGAAAAGTATCAAGGATGATCGATTGCTGGTTGGGCTGCATGCCGCCGCCGAAGAAACCCTGTGCGAGCCGAAAGACAATGAGTTACGCAAGACTGGTGGATGTTCCGCACAGGAGTGAGAAAACCGTGAACATGGCAATGCAGATCAGGAAATATCGTTTGCGGCCGAGCACATCGCCAAGCCAGCCCGAGATCGTCAGTACGATGCCGTTGGAAACGAGGTAGGACGTCAACACCCAGGTGGCTTCATCGTTCGACACCGCGAGGTCGCCGGCAATATAGCGCAGTGCAACGTTGACGATTGTGGTGTCGAGAATCTCCATGAATGCCGCGAGCGTGACCGCGGCGGCGATTAGCCAAGGGTTGTGGCGCGGTCTCCAGTTCGCGTCGGGGGCTGGTGGCATGCCATCAGCTGCGGTCATCGCACCGTCACCGTCGGTACGACCGAAATCCCGAGCGGCATGGCGATGTCCGGGGGGATGCCGCTGTCGATAACGATCTTGACGGGCACGCGCTGCACGATCTTGACGAAATTGCCGGTTGCGTTCTCGGGCGGGAAGGCAGTGAATTTCGAGCCGGAGCCGCGCTGGATGCTGTCGACATGGCCGCGCACGTCGAGC
>JASHYD010001020.1 GCA_030043175.1 Xanthobacteraceae bacterium
AAATCCGGGCCTCGCCGTTCCAGCGGCGGGGCTGTTTCTTATTCGGCAAGCCTCATTCGGCGGTCTTAACCTGCGCCGCAGGCAGATCGGCACCACGTCGGGCATCATCCCATGCGATCCTGGTGTGGCTCTTCATGCGCGCTTCCTCTTAAAAGCATCGCGCGCGATCGCCTCGTCGGTGGCGCCGGCAGTAACCATCGTCCAGGGCATCGTTGGCGTCGCCGCCCATCAGGGAGGTCACGCGAACCACCTCCCGTCCCGCGGCGGTCCAGCGGCTGAAGCATTCCTCAATCGCCCGCTCGTTGGCTCCGCCGTCATCGGTCTCCGCGAGGACCGTCAGCGCATCGATGCCGGAGAGCACGGGGAACTTCGCAATCCCGCCGGCCGATCCCAGGGCCCACGCGGGCGCAAGGCCGAACACCATCGCTGCCAACGTCGTCTCGAGCCCTTCGCCGATGATAAGTCCCATCGTCACATCGGCGTCGTCGGACAGCTTGATGGCGGTGCCGTGAACGGGGCCGAGGGCCTTGCGACCGAACTTGCGGGCGTCCGGCGTCAGCGCCGTTCGCATGATGGCGCGCGGTGCGTCGGTGACGATGTCGCGATAGAGCGCGAGGAGACAGGGATGGCGGACACCCTCTCCGAAGGGACAGGCCGGATGAAATCGCAACGCGCGCGGCGAGATGTCCTGCGGCAGCACCAAGTTGCGCGTTTCGATCAAATACCGGTCCGCGGGCGTCCCGGCGAGGGGTCCGGCTTCATCCCACAGCTGTAGCGCCTTGTGTCCCCCGTCATCTGCGCGCGGCGCCGGCGGGCATCGTGGCGGCGAGGCAGGTACTCCTGCGGCGAGAACCGCCACCGCTTCCTTAAAGCCGACGCCGTCGAGATGCATGACGAGGTCAACGACTCCGCCGCCCGCGTTGCACTGCCGGCAAAGCCAGACGTTCTTACGCAGATGAACGGCGAACCGGTTTGACCGGCTGCCTTTGCCGCCGTCGCCACAGACCGGGCACGCGCCGACGAGCTCGAGCCCGACCCGTCGCAGCGACATGCGACGGCGATGGATTTCATCGGCGATCGGCACCGCACGGGCGCGGGCGATACGCTCTGAGAGCTCACGCGGCATCGTCACCCTCCCAGGCGACAACAGCCCGGTTGCGTTCGTGGCAGGCGCGACCAGGTCGAGGTGGGGGCCATCGCAGTTGGATCCGTTCGTGGGTAAGCCGGACCCCTCGCCGGCACGCCCGCGGACTGGCGCGAGAATGATCTCGCGGGCGTCCTTCGCGTGGCGCTGCAGTACCGACCGGGCATGCAGAATTCAGCATTGTTTGGTGTCGTCAGGCCGAGGCCGACATGAGGTCACTGTCGGCGAGCGCAAGGATGCGCGGCTCATGTGCGTTGCAGGAGCGCCGATGCTGGCGAGACAGGTCATCGCAGCAATTCGAAACAGGCTGACTTTCATTGCCGATATTTCCTTTCAGTCGGGCGTGACATCAGCGATGGCAGGGTCCGGTCCCATCGCCGTGCGCAGCATGCCGATGCTGCGCGAGGCCGCTTTCAATTTGAGAGAAAGCATCTCCAGCGGTATCGCGGAAGCGCCTGGCGCGATCGCTAAGGACAATTAAGAGGCACAGGTTTTGGCAAATTCAACAACTGAAGTCGGGGCGTAGGGCCAGATCGTAGAAACGGATAAACAAAGGACGGTTTGAGGTTACGACACCATTTGGATCTACGGTCGGTCTGTGCGCCTGGCCTTCGTTCGCCGCTGCTCGTTATTACTTTGCGCGACTGCAACTAAAACTAAAAGCGCGCCGGCGGGCGATCGACCAGAGAGCGGGACCAGTGTGTTCCTTCGCAGTGTGTCAACGGCGTATTGTTTTTCAATTATAGAGTTTCATTGCAACACAGTCAGCAACCTGAAGGCGACCTGGCTGTCATAGAGTGTCAAGAGTGTCAAACAGTGTCAAAGCCCAGATTTTGTTGAAACACCATTTGAAAATATTCGCGAAAGTCCCAGAGTGTCGAGAGTGTCAAGAGTGTCAAAGGGGGTAAGAGCCAGAGGGGTATTCTTCCGCTTTTAGTCGGTGCTTTGCGTCCGCCAGCCTGAGCTACCATTTTCCGACTATCAACGGCCGAGACCGGCGGTGAGCCGCGCTCTTGACGTCATGACCCGCGTCTTCCACAGCACAATCGGCACCGGCTCGGTACGCATCGCTCACACGTTGACTATCTTTTGCGGAAAGGGAGCCCTCACCCCTGAGGAGGTAGCCGTGTCGGCGACCAGGATACTTTGGGGCCAGATCGTCATCGTTCTCCTGATCGTGCTCGTCGCCATCTGGACCGCGACGCAATGGACCGCCTGGCGGCTCGGATTTCCGCCGCAGCTTGGCGAGCCCTGGTTTTATATCCGGCCGGGAATGCCGGTCTATCTGCCGCAAGCGTTCTTCTGGTGGTTAATCGTCTATGACGCCTACGCGCCGCGGATTTTCTTTCAAGGCGCCAGCATCGCCGCGTCGGGTGGCTTCCTGGCGGCTGCGGCCGCGTTCACCTTGTCGATCTGGCGGGCACGCGATCGTGCCGTCGCGACTTATGGCTCGGCGCGGTGGGCGAAGCGGTCCGAAGTGAGGCGCGCCGGCCTGCTCGGAGCGGACGGCGTCGTGCTCGGACGCTATCGCGGCGCCTACCTGCGTCATGACGGGCCGGAGCACGTGCTGTGCTTCGCGCCGACCCGCTCCGGCAAGGGTGTCGGCCTTGTCGTTCCCTCGCTTTTGACCTGGCCGGGTTCGGCCATCGTTCACGACATCAAGGGCGAGAACTTTATGCTGACGGCCGGGTTTCGGGCCCGGCACGGCCGCGTGCTGCTGTTCGATCCGACCAACAGCGCATCGGCGGCCTACAATCCGCTCCTCGAGGTCCGCAGAGGGGAGTGGGAGGTGCGCGACGTCCAGAACGTCGCCGACATCCTCGTTGATCCCGAAGGGTCGCTGGAACGCCGGAACCACTGGGAGAAGACCAGCCATTCCCTGCTGGTCGGCGCCATCCTGCATGTCCTCTATGCCGAGGCCGACAAGACGCTGGCTGGGGTTGCCGCCTTCCTGTCCGATCCGCGGCGGTCCATCGAGATGTCGTTACGGGCCATGATGACGACGCCGCATCTCGGCACTGCGGGACCGCATCCGGTGATCGCGTCGGCCGCGCGAGAGCTGTTGAACAAGTCGGAGAATGAGCGCTCCGGCGTGCTCTCCACCGCGATGTCGTTTCTCGGCCTCTATCGCGATCCTGTGGTGGCGCGGGTGACCCGCCGTTGCGACTGGCGCATCGCTGACCTGATTGCCGGCGACCGCCTGGCGACGCTCTACCTCGTCATACCGCCGTCCGACATCAGCCGGACCAAACCGCTGATCCGCCTGGTGCTCAACCAGATCGGCCGGCGGCTGACCGAAGAGCTGCATGCGAAGAACCGCCGGCACCGGATGCTGCTGATGCTCGACGA
>JASHYD010001021.1 GCA_030043175.1 Xanthobacteraceae bacterium
TATAGAAATTCCAAGCCATATCTGGCGCCGCATGGAGTATGCCCTCGCATACGCGGCCTAAATCGGACAAAGTCAAGCTGAGCGCGTCGTTCAGGACGAACGCGAGGCACAGCACGTCAGCTCATCTAGCAGGACCGGACCAATACACGGCAACGATAGAGCCTCCGATTTGGTCTGAAATTGACCCGGACCGGAACTCGACCGAGAGCCCTAAGTGAATTAGATAGTTTTGCTCACATTCCAGAAGAACGGCAGCGGACCCTGCGCGACTCCACTGACGTTGCGCCGCCAGGCTTGGTGCTGCAAGAACACCCCGAGCGGAGCGTAGATCGCGTTTTCCAACGCAATCTTGTTCAGCCGCCGCGCCACGCTTCTTTCCTCCTCGGGCGTCCTGGCATCGTACCAAGCAGTGACCTCAGCTTCTATCTGCGGAATGTCCGGCCATCCAAAGAATGCCTTGTCCCCGTTTGCGCGAATGATCCTGCTGGTCGGATCGATGCAATCGACGCCGAAAAAGAATGTATGCATGATGTGCCAGCCTCCTTGGCGCGGCGGTGACTTCTGCGATCGGCGCGCAACAACGGTGCCCCAATCCAGGGCTGCATAATCCACCTTCATGCCGAGGCGCGCCAGAAGGTCGGCGGTGATGTCACCCCAGACCTTGTGGCTACCGATGTCCTGCGCCGCCATGGTGGTGACGGGTTCACCGGCATATCCGGCTTGTGCCAGCAAGCGCTTTGCAGAATCGAAATCGCGGCGACCCTTGAGAATTTCACCCCCTTCCTCGTTGTAAAGCGGGGCTCCCGGTGTAAAGTAGCCGAGGCACGGTTTCCACAACTGATCGTCTACTCCGACGTAAGCTCGCATGTAGTCTTCCTGGCTCATGGTCATCAGGAAGGCTCTGCGCGCGCGCACATCATTGAATGGTGGATAGAGGTGGTTGAAGAACAATGTACCGATGGCGCCCAAAGAATCGGCGATATCGACCATGACATTGCGGTTGGCCCGCAATGCGGGGATGAGGTCGGGAATCGGCTGCTCCAGCCAGTCGACTTCACCGCTTTGCAGCGCTGCCGCGGCAGTTGCCTGGTCGGAAATAATCCTCCATTCGATGCGGTCAGAGGCGATCCGCCGGCCGCCGGCAAGCCAAGAGGCGCGTTCTTGCCTCGGCACATAGTTCGGAGATTTCTCGAACGCCGCTCTAGCGCCTGGCACCCATTCGTCCCTGACAAAACGCATGGGACCGCTGCCGACATACTCACTGATTTGCTTGAACGGATCTGTTGCTGCTATCCTTGCCGGCATAATGAAGCAACACGGGGTCCCAACCTTCCCGAGGGCGACCAACATTTTCGGGTAGGGCTTTTTCAACGCCCACCGGAAACTGCGGTCATCGATTGCCACGAGTTCGTTTTCAATGGCTTTGATCATCTGGCCCATTGCGTCGCGGGCCGCCCAACGGGTGATACTTGCGACAGCGTCCTTGGCTAGGACCGGTTCGCCATCATGGAATTTCAACCCCGGCCGCAGTATGAAAGTCCAGGTCAGATCGTCAGGCGACACCGTCTCGGATTCCACCATTTGGCGCTGCGGTTGTAGCTTGTTGTCCACGCCGTACAGCGTGTCCCAGACTAGTAATCCGGCATTGCGGGCGATGTAGGCAGTGGTCCAGATCGGGTCGAAATTAGCAAGGTCAGCATGCGGCACCAGTCGCAACGCGCGCGCGGCGGCGCGCTGCGAGATCGCCGGCGTCGCAATCATGCTTCCCGTCGCAAATGCGCCGGCAGTAGCTGCGGTCTTTAAGAACGCTCGACGGTCCATAATAATGCTCCTGATGAACGCCAGCGCGCGGGCTTTCGCGTCGCCAGTGCGCTACAAAGAATTACATTGTTGGTGATGAATAGCCCGCCGCGGGCACCCCACGCCGCACCCTTAACGATGAGACTTCGGCACGTCTCGTGGGCGGCTCTTTCGTTCCAGGCTACATCATTTGGGCGGAAAACTAAAAGGGTGCTCCCATGTCTTTTGTTGGCTCGACGCCGACGACTTCGTGCCGTGCAATAAGTCGTCAGCAATCTGGGGTACACCGGACCTGCCGCCAACGTAGCCGGAATGGCCGCCTTTGACCCACAAGAGAAGTTGACAAAACGTCGATCACTATCGCCCTATTCCGCGAGCGCACTAGCCTCATCGAGGGGGATTTCCACGAAAAGCAGCCAGCCGGTCGGCTCGACCTTCGCATAAGCGACGAGCAGTTCGCGGCCGTTGATGTCTTTCACAACCTGCACCGGTTCGGTCGGCGCGGTGCGCGCCGCGTGCACTTGCGGCAGTCCCGACAGGTCCGTGTTTCGCAGCACCATGCTGATGTCGCGATGGGCGATGAGGCGGCCCTCCGCGTCGACCACGTAGGCTAGACCGTGCTCACCTACCTTGATCATCGACACCAGGTTCCACATGAAGGTCAGACTGACCTCGGCGACGCTGACGCCGGCGTCGCGAGCGCCGGCCAGCGCAAGAGTGGTGTAAGGCTCTGAGTTGTGCCGGAAGTAGACGGGGCCGTAATAGGTCGTGTGCAGCAAGGGGTCGCGAAACTTGGGTTCTTGGGAGACGTCCGTTCCGCTTCCGACTTCATCGGGCTCGTTGCGCGTGACGTGGAGTTGCACAAGACCGGACGGATCGATCTGCTCGAGCTCCGAAATCACCGACACTTGGCGCAAAAGGCGCCAGGCGTCGATCCGCCGCTGTTGAACCGTGTTGGCGGGCCAGGGCACCTGCACGGTCCACCCGACCTGGGCCTCGATGCCCTTGAAGAACTGCTCGATCATGGAGGCGGCGTTTTCGGCCTGTCGGCGCAGGGCGCGGACCTGCAATGCCCGAATCCGGTCATTCTGCAGCGCCCGCGCTGCGAACCAAGTAATCGGAAAAGCCGTAACCGCGCCGCCGAGGAATGTGATGAAATCCCGCCGTCCGATATGCATCGTCCGCGCTCCCGCTGAGATGAGATGCCAGAACTCTAGCACGTTTCTACAAAGCATTGTGCGATGGCGGCCGTAGGTGAAGGCGGCACACAGCGTTGCCAGCATGAAAAGCGCACGTACTTGCCGAGCAGGCGCGCGAAGTTGCCGTAGGCGCGCGGATGGGTGCTCGTCTTCAGAAACACGCCTTCCGCCGATATAGACCAGGCGTCCGACCCGAAGCTGACCCACGGCAACTGAATTTGCCGCTTCACGTTATCTTCCGACATCAGGAAGTACACCACCTGCACGCGACTCGCGTCCTCGGTATCCTGCACCGAACGATTCCGTAGTTTGGCGACCTCCGCGAGGGTCTTGCCGGTGTATCCGCGCAGCGCCTGGTTCTTGAAGCCAACCAGGAGTGTGCCCTCGCCACCTGCCGGTAAAAACAGGTTCTCCCACTGGTCCTGCGCAGCAACCATTTCCCGGCGGACACGTTCCCGTACCTTCTCGTCCCGTAAACGCGTTGCCCACGCATCGTATCCACCCTCCTGCACCCACGGGGGCATCGCCGCATCGAGACCCGTGGACCCAGCAGTGTAGGTATACATGTCAGCGGTGATTTCGAGGCCGTTGTTACGCGCGGCTTCAATCTTCGCGATCACCTGGCCGAGCTTCGGCCAGTTCGACTTCCCACTGACCTTGAGGTGATGAATTTCAGCGCGGATATGCGCTTCTCGGGCGATTGTCAGCGTCTCGTCGATCGCCTCAAGCAGGCGGTCACCTTCGCTCCGCATACGAGAGATGTACATTCCCCCCGACGCCGAGGCGACCTTGGCAAGCTCCACAAGCTCATCGGTCTTCGCAAACGTAGCCGGTACATAAATGAGCGCCGTCGTCAGCCCCCATGGCGCCTTCGTCCATCGCTTCGCGGACAGCGGCACGCATCCGGTCAAGCTCTTCCACCGTCGGCGGCCGATTATCGAACCCGATTTCATTCTCACGAACGGTCCATGCGCTGACGAAGGAGGCGATATTTGTTGGTATCCCGCGAGACACCAGCGTGTCGAGAAACTCCCCCAGCGTGCTCCAGGTGATGTCGAACTTGATATCCTCTTGCCGCTCAGTCTCGCATTTCTTCATGCGTTCGTTAAGCGACCCCATCGACACCTCGCCAAAGACGAGGAGCGTTACCCCCTGGCGGATCATCGACTGCGAGCGGCCATCCGAGGTTGAGACTGGTCCAGCCGGAAGTTCATGCCGAGATTGAAGGTGTAGATCGGCGGTGTCGGCGGACCGGTACCGACCGAGGAGAACAGTTCGACCATCCCGTTGACGCCGTCGAGTCCGGGGATCGGATGACTGGCGGACGAGGTTGACGAAATTGGCGTATCTCCCGTCGCTGTCCGCAGTCTTCAGCACATCCAACTCGGTCATCAAAGTGATGATGAAGTCCTCGGGGCGTAGCGCGAGTGGCGCAATCAAGCCTCCCTCTACGGCGCCGTTGCTGATCACCGGGGCCGATGATGGTAGCTTGACATAGGGAATGAGCGCGAAGCCGGCAGGGCAGATTCATCTTGGTCCGCAGGAAAACATCGCCAAAACCCGCGCCGTTCAGGATGCTGCCGCCGGACGTGGCGTCGAATGACTGCGAAGACTGGAACCCGTTGAATTGGACTTCGATGTCCATCCAGTTCGTCACCCCGAGCTTCAAGGTCGGGTCGAGAGTTTGGATGCTAAGCGTGATCACGCCGAGATAGTTCGCATAGGTATAGTTGAAGATGTCGGTCTCCGGCTCGAAATGACCGGCGTCGACCGTTCGAACCGAATAACCCTTGGTCGGGAGATCGTTTGCGAATTTCCGCATCTCGTCATCAGGAGTCGGGTTGAACAAGCTATAGCCGCTCTTATCGGGAACGGCGCGGGCGACCGAGGAGGTCGCGTCATCCGCGTCAGCCGGAGATGATGACGCCATCGCACCTATCGCGAGGCCTGCGAGCCGAACTGCGCGCGACGAAGAGGCGCGGATTGCCCAGATCACGACGTGCACCGCCGACGCTCGTACTTCGCGGCTAAGATTTCCTATCCGAGAATGGTTCAAATCATGCGCCGCCTAGCCCGCGCTAGGTCTCCTCAGTGGTCCGATTATAGCCGCATGCGCAAAGCAAACATAGTTTTGTCACCGCCCAGCCCTAGCTGCTGCGACTCTCGATC
>JASHYD010000102.1 GCA_030043175.1 Xanthobacteraceae bacterium
CTTGAGCGCGTCAGCCGCGACCACCGTCAGCCCTCCCGGATAATGCGCTGCGATCTCCCCCAGCGCCGCGATGGCGCGGCCGTCGCGTTCGATGGCGATCACGTGGCGCGCGCCATTTGCGAGCAAGGCGCGCGTCAGCCCGCCCGGCCCAGGCCCGATCTCCACGACCGTTATGCCCTCAACCGAGCCGCCGGCCCGCGCAATGCGCGCCGTCAGGTTGAGGTCGAGGAGGAAATTCTGTCCAAGCGATTTCTTCGCTGACAGGCCATGGCGCCGGATCGTGTCGCGCAGCGGCGGCAGCTCATCGATCGCCGTCATGTGACAACCAAAGTGTCCATGGGGTCCACGCAGGTGCAAAGTTGTGCCGACAGTGGCTGTCAAATTTGCATTGATGTCCCCTGATGTCCATCGATGTCACGGTGGCTCACCGCCACGTGCTGCGTCGCAACAGATTCTACGCAATCAGGCGCCGCACAGCGCCGCCATCCCCTCGGGTCACGTCGCCGCTCAGCACGTCGGCGGCGCTGCCGCAGAAGGCAGGACTCGACACGCATCGGCCCGACGGCATCGGACTCGATGATCGGCGCCAAGCCGTCCCGGCAGCGATCGGACCACTCCAGCGCCGCACAAGAGATGAGTGCACAGGAGATGTTGGCTGTCAGCCTCCTTCTGGGGCGCGCTGCGCGTTTGTAACGTCAGGCTTTCCGATCGAACAGCGTGATCGATTGATCCTTCGGCTTTTTCACGGGGCTGCTCGGTCGTCGACCGGACTGCGGCCCAGAGTTGCGTACTGTCGGTTTTTGCCGGTATGTTCCGAGATGCCCTTGAGCGCTCCGTGGGCTGCCATGTCTTCTGAGCGACCGAGATCGGCGAGCGCAACGAATCCGACGAGTCGCTTGCTGTGGTCGATGACAGGAAGTCGTCTGACCTGATGCCTTGCCATAACTCGGCCCGCCTGCGCCACGTCGTCGTCCTCGAAACAGTAGCAGATGCCTTCGGACATGACTTCTCGGACCGTGGTATCGGCGGGGGATCGATCCTCGGCGATCGCGCGGACGACAATGTCGCGGTCGGTCACGATTCCGATAAGTCGGTCGTTTTCACCGACCGGCAGTGCTCCGATGTCATTTGCGCGCATTCGGCGCGTGGCATCGCGAATCGACATGTTGGGGTCAACGATGTGCACATCTGGATGCATGATCTCTTGAACTTGCATAGCTGTTCTCCACTAACGGGTCTCGCGGTTAACGTTCATCGGGCGCGCTCTGTTGCACGATGCTGATTGCTGGGATGGGCTCGGGTTTTGCGAACGGTACAGGTCGGCGGGGCTGCCGTTGGGGGGCCTGCCGATGGCACGTGAGGAGATGCTGACGGTCACGTTGAAGGCGCTCTTCATCGTGACGCACGCGCGCATTGCTGGGCCTTGGTCAAGAGAAATGAGCCGTGCTCTTTCTCAATCGGACCCGGTTGGCGCGGGCACTGCCCTTCAGCCACATGTGAGCGCAGCGCCGTTGGAGGCGTGCTTTCATCGCCGTCGGCGCAAGATTCCAATAGTGCAATCAAAGGGGGCGCTGCCGCGGCAGCGGTTTGCTCGGTATGCGCGTCTCGTTCAGGCCGCGACAGGAATCACGGCCCTCACGGCGTCCTTAACCGGCCGTTCCCATTGTCTGCGGTGATGTGGCAGCCGCAACATCCTCGCAGGCAGAAAGCCTTGCGGCGAGGTGCAAGGCTGCGATCAAACTCGAGGGATCGGCCCTGTCGGTCCCGGCAATATCGAACGCCGTACCGTGGTCAGGCGATGTTCGCACGAACGGCAGGCCAAGCGTGAGATTGACGGCATGGTGGAATGCGAGGGTCTTGATCGGGATCAGCGCCTGATCATGATACATGCAAAGCGCGGCGTCATAGGTCGCGCGTGCCGCCGGGTGGAACAAGGTGTCCGCTGGCAGTGGGCCGCGCGCCGCGATGCCAAGTCGTTTGAGCAATTCTACCGCGGGCCGCACGATCACCCGGTCTTCGTCTCCCATGGCGCCGTCCTCGCCCGCATGCGGGTTTAATCCCGCAACCACGATCCGTGGATTGGCAATACGAAATCGCTTGGCCAGTTCTTGCGCCGCGATCCGCCCGGTCTCGACGATGAGGTCGGTGTCGAGTGCCGCTGGGACCTGGGCGAGAGGCAGGTGGATCGTCACCGGTACGACGGCGAGCTCGGGCGACCACAGCATCATGACCGGCCGCCTTGACGCCCCGGTTGCCTCCGCCGCGAGCCGCGCGAGGTATTCGGTGTGGCCTGGCTCGGTAAATCCCGACCGATAAAGGACATTCTTGGCGACCGGATTGGTGACAATCGCCGCGGCTTCGCCATCGAGCACGTGGCGCACGCCGAGGCGGATGGAGGCAATCGCCGCAGGTGCACTGGTCGCATCGGGATGGCCCGGTGCGGCCGTGACGGCTGTTTTGATATCAACGATCGGCAATGCGGCGGCAAATATCGCGGCCGCTTGGGCTGGCTCGCTCGTCGCAAGTGTAATTGGCGGACCCGTCAGCTTGGCGCGATGCGCCAAGAACTCCAGATCGCCGAGGACATAGAATGGCGGCAGGTCCAGCGTGGAGCGCTGCCGCCAGAGTGCAATTGCTAGATCAGGTCCTACTCCGGCCGGCTCGCCGAGGGTCAGCGCTATCGGACGCGACATCGTGGATTGTGTACCGACGTTGTTTTCATTGGAGAATTTGCCACCAGACTGCGTGTCGTTGTCAAACCAATCGGGCGCAGCTGCGCCTAGCGCAATTCCTTGCCGTTATCGCTGTGCGGGGGCAAGTGGTCCATACGCACCGCGTGCATATTGATTTGGCATGGCCAAGCCGTTCCTGCACCATTTTCGCAGGCAACTCCAATCGGCTTTCGCTGGCAACTCCGATCGGCCCGTCGCCCTTCCGGTTCAGCTTGCCTTTGTGGTCCAGCTTGGGCTTGTCGCGGAGGGCCGAAACGGTGGCATCCATCATGGTCGGCTGCCGGAGGGGCACCGCGGGCGCCCCGGTCTGGCAGCGCGTCAACAGGCGGCGCACCGCCGGTCTCGGCGGCCGTCGGGGATGATGACGGCTGACGCAGTGCTTGTCGAGGCTGGTGTTCGGGCAGCTTCGCTCTTCATCAGGCGGCAGAACAACTGCTCGACATAGGCCCGGCGCCGGTGGCCCGGCGCGCGGGGTTGCAAGTGCGAACAGTACTAATACGAGCTTCGTTCCATTACACCTGACCGGTTTAGATCGCCGGAGTGGCGCTCCAGAACCTTAGTCGCAGGCCCACACATACTCACCGTAATAGTCCGACCATACCCAGCACGGGCCGACGCCGTAATCCCACCAACGGCCATGCCAGAAATGCCGCCGGTGTCCACGCGCGAATGCGCGCCCGTGAAATCCAGGCCCGACGTGGACGGCGGGCCCGCGCCGAGCCGCGACGTGCCCAGCCCTGAAATGTCCGGCCGCAACGTGTCTGCCACCAAAGTGGCCACCACCAAAGTGGCCACCACCAAAGTGGCCAC
>JASHYD010001022.1 GCA_030043175.1 Xanthobacteraceae bacterium
ATGAAGAAACGCCGCAACCGCTCTTCGCTGACGTCGGCTTCAATCGAGGCGGGATAGCGCCCTTCCCGTGCCACCGCGAGTGCCCGGGCATCGAGGTCCGATCCGAACATCTGGATGGGCGGGCGAAGTTCGTGCTTGGCGGCTTCCTCCTGCAGCAGCATCGCGATCGAATAGGCTTCCTCCCCGGTGGCGCAGCCTGACACCCAGACGCGTAGTGTGGCGTCCAGCTCCCTTCCCTCGAACAAGCCAGGCAGCGCCTGGGTCCTGAGCGCTTCGAAGGCGTCGTGATCGCGAAAGAAAGTCGTAACCGAAATCAATAGATCGGCTAATAGAGCCTGGGCTTCATCGGCACTCTCGCGCAGAACCTCGTAATACGCCGAGAGGTCTTCGCTCCGCGTGACCTGCATGCGGCGTGCGAGACGTCTGAGCACGGTCGAGCGCTTGTACTTGGAGAAATCATGTCCGGTGCGAACCCTCAAATGAGCGAGGACGCGGCGGAGCAGCTCCTCGTCAACCTCGGGTTCCTCAGGCTGCTTGACGGTCCTCTTGATGCAAATGAGCTCGACGAGACGTGCTGCGAGATCGCCCACCGGGAGAACAAAGTCCGCAACCCCAGATGCGATCGCACTTCGCGGCATGGACGAGTATTCAGCCTCCTCGGGGTCTTGCACGAGAATGATGCCGCCCGCCTCCTTGACGGCTCGTACCCCGACGGCCCCGTCTGAGCCGCCACCGCTCAGGATGATCGCAAAGCCTTCGCCGACGTGTTCGGTAGTAGAGCGCAAAAACCCGTCAATCGGGGCCCGTTTTCCGCGCGGTTCCTCGAATTCTGTCGGAGAGATCTGGTGGTCGATCAATTCAACGCGGCGGTCGGGCGGAATGACATAGACGTGATCGGCGTCCAAGTTTTCCGTCTTATTGACCTGTACGACGGGCATGCGGGTTCGCCCCGCCAGAATTTGCGGCAGCTCGCTGCGATGATCTGGATCAAGATGCACCACCACGACGAAGGCAGCGCCCGTCAGGTCCGGGAGCACCTCGAAGAACCGCTGCAAGGCTGTCACACCGCCCGCGGAGGCTCCGATGGTAACAATGGTCGGCTTTGTTAGGTCAGGCTTTTCTTCGCGATGGCTTAGGCCGTTTCTGTTACCGTCCGGCATAGCACACCACCCTTTCACCACCGCCACCGTCGAAGTTTCAGATCGCGGCCGGCACAACCGTTTTCAGAGAAGCTTCAGTGGTCGCTCTGTGGATCGCTATTCCATGTGTGTCCAACAACCCAACATTCTGGTGACCGACATCGTTCGGCACGACGCTGGTGCGCCAGAGCCCGAAACGGCCCGCCGGCGGCTTGGAGCCGGAAAATGCACGGGCAGCCTCCGCAACGGCTCTAGCCGCCCCCGTTGTCTGGAGCGGCTGTGTTGTCAGGCGGCGTCGGGCTGGTCCTTTGCCTATTCCAGCATGGCGTGGCGCTCAAGTCGGCGCACCAGCCGTCCTTGAGCCGCAAATACGGTTCACACAAGCGGTCCGGCCATGGTTGCGCGCGTCGTGGATCACGCCGTCGATGACCGCCGTGTAATGCTTTGCTCACCGAGACCACGAGGCACTGTCTCCCGATGGGCCGCCGATGGCTTGCGTCGATCCTTGCGTCCGTCGGGCCACGAGCAGATAACTCCGAAAGACTCGACGCCAAGACGCTACGTATTTGTAGTCGTGTCGTTAGCTTGATCTACCCTTGTCCTAGTTGCGCTCACGTTCCTGGAGCTCCAAGGCGTTCGCTGCTGGGCAGGTCAACTGCCACATTAGACCCGAGCGAGCATAATAAATCGCAACCCGCCGCCGAGGCTGTATTTCGCCATTGTGTTGATGACTGTGCTGCCGAACCCGCGCCGCGTCGGCGCAACCACCGGGGGCCCATTGTTCTCGGTCCAGCTCATGGTAAACATGTTGGCGGCGGCCTGCCACCAGATGTCGACGCGCCCCTCGTTCGTCGAGAGCGCGCCGTATTTTCCAGCATTGGTGGCAAGCTCGTGAAGGGCGAGCCCGACGGCTTGCGCGGACTCCGGTTTCAGACGCAACCTGGGTCCACGCACCGCGATGCGTGAGTCAATGAGGCTGACGAAATGCGCGAGCTGAGCGCGATCCAGGTCCTTGACGTCGACCCCTTTCCATTCGTTCCGAATGAGCAGGTCCTGATTGGCTGAAAGCGCCTGGATGCGCTCGGAGAAGCGCTCGACGAAATCTTGCGGATTCTTGGCCGCTGTCCGGTGGGCGATCGCACTCACGACACTTAGCATGTTTTTGACGCGATGATTGACCTCGCGCGTCAAAAGATGAACATACTCCTCGTGAGCTTTCCGTTCGGTGATGTCGCGGTTAGTCTCAAGCGCGTAGGTCTCCCCATCATACTGGACACGGATATGCCGGCTCTCGACCATCACCGTGCGTCCGTCGCGCGTGGTATGGGTAAGTTCTCCGTACCAACTCCCTTCGCGGGCAATCTGCCATTCAATCTCGTGCATGGGGACGGGAGACCGCGTCGAAAGCAGCTCGTGGCTACTTCGCCCGATCGCCTCTTCGGCCGTGTATCCGTACAAGCGCTCGGCGCCCTTGCTCCAGTACACGATGCTGCCGCCGATCTTCCAGGTAAGAATTGCATCATGCGACTGATCAAGCAGGTTGGCTTGTCGCCGCAACATTTCCCGCTCTTGTTTGCGCTCGGTAATATCTCGCGCAATTTTTGAAGCGCCGATGACATTGCCTTCGGAATCTTTCACTGGCGAAACGGTCAATGAAACATCGAGAAGCTTTTCATCCCTACGCCGACGAACCGTTTCATAACGCTCGATGTGGTCACCACGTCGGACACGCCCGATGATGGTAAACTCCTCGTCTTGGCGTTCCTGTGGGATTAGGATGGTTATCGGCTTACCGATGATCCGTCTGTCCGAGCTAATCGCCCACTCGGATGCGGTCGTTTTCGCCCTATCGCCGAAGTCGGTCTCGTCGCCCTACTGCCAGTGGGAGGTCGGCGAAACCGATCGGCTTCGCAAGTGCCTAATCCGGATCGTCTGCGTCTCCCTCGGCGAGGCTCCCGTTCCACAGCGGCTTAAAGCCCTCAACTACATCTTCTTTTATCAAGAGCTGAAGTCGCCAGGCTCAGGTTTCGGTGCCGGTCTCAAGAATCTGGTCGCAGCACTAAAGCTCGATCCCGACTGGGAGCGGGATCAGACGCGCTATCGCGGGCTGGCGGTAAGTTTGGGAAGCCGGTGGGCGTCCCGAAAACCGTCTCCTGTCGGGTAGCGGAATCGGGTTTGCACAGGATTGCTGGCCCTGGAGGTACTGCCGGACCACGACAGCGCAAGCGCAGTTCAACAGCTGCTGCCGTTCGAGGGTACGGCTCAGCAGGCGCTCCATGACGCCTACCGAAACTACACGAATAACACTTGGGCTGAACGGAGCGTGATGTTGGGCTACGGCGGCTCAGTCAGGGCAGTGGCGTTCTCTCACGACGGCAAGCTGGTGCTGACCGGCTCGGCGGACGCCGCACGGTTGTGGCGGGTACCGGACGGCATGGCGGTGGCGACGCTGTCGCGCTCAGGCTTATGACGGCGGTGGCGTTCTCGCTTGACGACAAGCTTATACTGACCGGCTCAGAGGGCTTCAGCGGAGCTGCACGACGTGGACGGCAAGCCGGTGGCGACGCTGTGTTGCCACATGAACCGGGTCGGGGCCGTGGCGTTCTCGCCTGACAGTAAGTGGATGCTGACCGGCTCCGATGATGCCACGGCGCGGCTGTGGCGGGCGGCGGACGGCAAGCCGGTGGCGACGCTGGCGGGCCACGGCGGGCCAGGGCGGTAGCGTTCTCTCCCGACGGCAGGCTGGTGCTGACCGGCTCCGATGACGACACGGCGCGGCTGTGGCAGGCGGCGGACGGCAAGCTGGAGGCGACGCCGCGGGCCATGGCGGCGGGGTCACGGCAGTGGCGTTCTCTGCCGACGGCAAGCTGGTGCTGACCGGCTCCGATGACGACACGGCGTGTACCGAATAGGGCGCGTGCGTTCGTCGCCGATCTTGGGTGGGCTACACCATCAATATGTTCGAGTTTGAGTTTCCGACAGGGACAGTTGCCGAACTCGATCGCCGCGGTGTGCCAACGCCGACCGGCAAGCCGTGGAACGCGATGGCGATGCTGCGCGTGCGCAATCGCCTGGCGGCCATGCTGACTGGCTTCGCGGACGGCGAAGGACTCTGAGGCGCCCGCGCAGGTCCTCGGGCGGCCCCCTGGGTGGACCTCATCTTCTGGCGCGCATCCTGGCCATGAGGCGGGGGCTCGCCTCGCCCCCGCGCAAGGGGGCCCGGCGCTACCTCGCTACCCGTTTCCTGCAGCCGTACAACTGCCTCTATTCGCTCCGGCAGAGCCGGAGGCCTAGCGGGAGATTTATGGTAATCTTCGCATGTGTGTGGGCTCCGCCGACCAACATGGCGGGGATTTGTTCATGATCAGAAGGCGCGAATTTATTGCAGGGCTTGGCGGCGCGGCGGCTTGGCCGCTGGCGGCGAGGGCGCAGCAGCCCGACCGCGTGCGACGCATCGGCGCGCTCATGTTGCGCGACGAAAATGATCCGGAGGGGAAGCGTCACTACTCTGCGTTCACTCAAGCGCTTACAGACTTGGGTTGGCACGATGGCCGCAACGCGCGGATGGACCTTCGTTGGGGCGGCGGCGACACCAATCGGATGCGAGCGCTCGCGCGGGAGTTGGTCGGCTTGCAACCGGACATCATCGTTGCAAGCACGACCCCGGTGACTGCTGCCCTCCAGCGGGAGACTAGGACAATCCCGATCGTCTTTGTGAATGTGAGCGACCCCGTCGCCAAAGGCATCGTCGCGGCGCTCAACCAGCCGGGAGGGAACATCACCGGCTTCGGCTACCTGGAACCCTCGCTGGGCGGCAAGTGGCTTGAACTGCTCTCGGGGATCGTACCCGGGCTCAAGCGGGTCGCAATCATGTTTAATCCCGACACCGCCCCCGTATCGGCTTTTATGCCCTCATTTAAGACGGCGGCCCGGTTACTCAAGGTCGTACCAATCGTTGCGTCCGTTCATGACGACGTGGAGATCGAAACGGCCATCATGGGCCTTGGGCGCGAGCCGGGAGGCGGCCTTGTTGTTATGCCGGATTCATTCACGGTCTCGCATCGCGCACCGATCATATTGGCGGCGGCCCGAAACAACGTACCGGCGGTCTATGCGATATCTGAGTTTGTCAAAGATGGCGGTTTGCTCTCCTACGGAGTCGACCTGGCAGACACCTGGCGTCGCGCCGCCACTTATGTCGATCGCATTCTGCGCGGCGCGAAGCCAGCGGAGCTACCCGTTCAGATGCCGATAAAATTCGAGATGGTCCTGAACCTCAAGACCGCCAGGGCGCTTGACCTTGCGGTATCCCCGTTGATACGGCTGCGCGCCGACGAGGTGATCGAATGAGCTGCTCGCCGTCCTCACGCACGCTCGGCGCCGCGGGAAACGTGCCGCCCGGCGAAATGCCCGCGCAAGCGCGCTTTCCTCGCGCGCCTGGTGCTGGAAATCAGGCCCCGCCAGGGGGCGCCAATGTCGTCTTGTGCGATGTATCGCTTCACGCCG